>NZ_JAOCNC010000009.1 GCF_032860985.1 Chroococcidiopsis sp. SAG 2025 | reverse complement strand
GTATATTCCACTGCACCAATATACAGAAACAGCACATCATCATCCGGCAAGTTTAACCGCTTCGCCGTCCGCACGATCTTCTCTTTGTGTTCTGCCGTCATCCGAGTGATGATGCCGTCTAAATAGTTGTCATCAATAAAACTCATTCACCTATCCCCAAATAAGTAGACGCTTTTTTCACTTCTGATGTCATATCTGCCAGCCAGCGATAAGCCCGCGTGCGTTGGCTGCGCTGAAGGATTGTCTTTTGTGCATCTGCCGCCCAACAGAAAGGCAAATCGTTATCCTCAATCACATCCCAGGAAGTCCAAAACATCTCTTGCAGATTTAGCTCGACTCCACCCAACTGCTCGATTACCTTCTTCCGCGTCTGGGATGCATCGTAGCGAGTAAAAGTGTGCGGCTCCCCAAACAGCAAGTTTTTCACCACCACATAATCAGCGCCATCCCCACACAGTTCGACCACATCCTTCAGCGCACTGACCGAACTCCTAGTTTTCCCCAAGACATGAATGATAGTGACTCGATAGCCGGATTCAGTCGCTACATTCAATAGGTCTAATTCGCGGATGAAAGTCGTAAACGCATCCCTAGATCTCGCTGGCAGATCCACCAGAATCAATTCGCTGTAATCTCCCAAGCTATCAATTAAATAATCTGCCTCTCCCCTGACGGTAAAATCTACCCGCTCGACCGCATCCGGTTCACCAAGAGCAATCTCTTGTGCTTGATCTCCTACCCGTTTGTAGCAGCGATACAAGTCAGCATTGCTCGTATCGGAATCAATCGCCTGACAAGGCACAGACTCGCTGCGATAGATATCAAGCAATAACCGAGCAACTGCCGACTTACCTACCCCACCCTTGTCACCGTAAATAAAGATGAGCCGCTTGAGGGCAGAAATTAATTCTTGCTCTTGTTTACTTGCCATAGAATATTTCTCTACTACAACTCATCATTACTAGGAATGTCCGCAAACTTACCTCGGACAACTGACTTAGGTTTAGCCGAAGTTTTTGTATCTGTTTTGATATCCGATTTAGTCTCTGTTTTGATATCCGCTCTCGCCTCTACCTTTGGCTCTGCCTCCGAGCTATTGTCTAGCTCGCTCTCTGGTTGTGATGACAATTTTCCAGTTGCAGTCGTTGGCTCTACCGCTGACCCAGTTGGAGTAGTTTTACTTCTTTTACTTTTCGATTCAGTTAGGTACTGCTTCAGCGTCGCTCCTTTAATACTGATTCCTTCCTCTGTGAGGATAGCCGCAATTTCATCATAGGTATAGCCACGCTTCAAGGCTTTGTTAATCATCGCCTTCGATTTCATAATCACTTCTCTAAGCGTCATCCCCTGTTTCGGCTTAGTCGGAGTCCGCGCCTCTATCTTCGATAAAATCAACTTGAGTTTATCCTCATCAATGTCAATTACTGTCTGCTTAGGAGGCATACCAACACCGACTTACATAAGGTAAGTCTAGCGGACTTATTCCAAAGTGAGAAATTGAAGCGAGTAAAGATAAGTTAAGTTTGACCAACCATCCCTAGAGCAACCTTTCCCCAGCCCTATAACATCTATGATTTTTCCCAGTAGCCGCTGGACACCATCCCTTCAATCCTAGTCCAGACCTCGGCTACTGCTATTTCTTTTCCCAGTAGTCTTAGATCTTGGTGTACTCACTACACAATTTTTGCCTAACGGCATCGCTGCGCTAAAATTGTTGCGTTCGCGGGAGCGGGGCAACTACTCCATCGCCTCGTCAAGCGCCACAGTGGGTAAGTGCTACTGGGAAAAAGAATATGCCTCATGCCATCGCTCGCATTGCCAAACTCAAAGGTGGGGGTATTGCCGCCTCAGAACAGCATACCAAAAGGCAACGAGAAACTCCAAACGCCAACCCAGAAATTCAAAATCTCCGGTTTATCGGTCAACCAGACACACTCAGTCCTCCTGACTTGGAAACTTTAGTCAGGCAGCGCATCGGCGAGCAGACGATTCGCTCCAATGCTGTAGAGTGCGTGGAAATGGTTTTAACAGCTAGCCCAGAATACTTCCGACCTGACGAGCCTGGTCGAGCCGGATATTATCAAAAGCAGCAACTAGAGAATTTCCAACAGGCAGTGCATCAATGGCTTCTTGAAAAGTATGGCGACCGGATTGTTAGAGCCGAGTTGCATTTAGATGAAGCCACCCCACACATTCACGCCTATCTTGTTCCCCTAGATGAAAAAGGTAAACTCAACTGTCGGGCGTTGTTTGGCGGACGGGAGAAACTTAGCAAGTTCCAAGATAGCTATGCAAGAGCAATGGCTCCACTAGGACTGGAGCGCGGCATTAAAGGCAGCAGAGCTACCCATACAGAAGTCAAGGAATATTATGCAGCTGTCACCCAACCACCAGACTTGACGCTAGACATAGCAACTATCCATCACCAATTAGCAGACCGCCAACGAGCAATCAAAGAAAAAGAAGATCTAGAGCGCACCGCTAAAGCACTTGCCAGAGAAAAGGAAGTTTTACAGCAGCGCCTGAGTGATTTGGAATCCACGGTACACGCCCAGAAACGGGAGATCGAAAACTGGAAAACTTTATACACAGACGTTGCCAACAAAGTCCGCGACCTACCTCTAGAACAAGTTGCCTATGAACTGGGTCTAGACCCAGACCTCAAAGACAAGCATAAGTGGAAGCACGAAAATCACATAATCAATATCACTGGCAGCAAGTTTTATGACTGGCAGCATACTAAAGGTGGTGGCGGTGCAATTGACTTGGCGATGCACGTACTTCAGTGTGAATTCAAACAGGCAGTTGCTTGGCTCAATGACAGATTTGGGGAAGGGGCGACGCTAACTGCTGTTGCCTATCAAACTAGAGACATTATTCAAAAGGAACCGCCACGTCAGTTTGTTCCTCCAAAGCAAGATGAAAGCAAGTGGCAGATTGTGAAAACATATCTCACCCGCGAGCGCCGACTCCCTGCTGCTATGGTGGATGCCTTACATCAACAGGGCTTAGTTTATGCAGATGACAAACAAAATGCTGTGTTTATTCGTCGCTCTCTAGATGAGGAGACGATCTCTGGAGCAACACTGAGAGGCACAACCGGATTCGACAACGCATTCAAAGGATTAGCGCTTGGATCTAAACGAAATGCTGGATGGTTTCACTTCCAAATTGGAGGACAATCAAGCGACCCAATTCAACGAGTAGTGTTGGTAGAGTCTCCGATTGATGCGATGTCATTCGCCGTGTTAGACCGCACTGATTCACACAAGACGATTTATTTATCTACTGATGGAGCTGGTGTTGTGCCGCTAGAATTTTTCCGACAGCTACCAAACAAGTCAGTTATTGTTGCTTATGATAATGACTCTCCTGGTAATTTAATGGCGCAGAGAGTGATGGAGCAGTTGCCTAATTCGGTACGCAAAAAACCAAAAGCTATTGATTGGAACGAGGAGCTAAAGAATATGTTTAATTTGTCGCAGCAACAGCACAAACAGCCACCACAACGCCAACTCAAACCGGAGCGGGGATTGAGCCTGTAGGATGACCTATATGAGGCAAAACTTGCGCTTCGGTTGTTACCAAATGCCAACCTGAGTGTGTAGTTGAGTTTTGACTTGCTCCAGAACTCAAGGCAACGGCAGTCTCAATCAACTTTCGCTCAAGGCAACGTTAAGTTGGGCGAAATCGAAAGCGCTTAGGATAACATTAGGGGTCGTACCAGATGCGGGGGCGACCACTAGGCGAACATTTTCATCTACATCAGGATATGCATGCCTCCTGTGGCTGGGGCTGTTGACTGCACGAGCATTTGAGCGCTGGTTATGGGACGCTCGCTCTCACTGACTCTAGGTAGATGGGGAGTCGTTCGGGAATCGCGTAGTATCTGCGCAACAGATTGGCTCTGTCCCTCCTGGATAGGCACTGGCTGAGCAGTCGCTCCGGTAGCAACGCCTAGCCAAATAGAACTTATTACTAATAGAATCTGCTAGAAATACTCTAATTGCTGTAATTTCACCTACTGCCCCCACACTTAACCATCATCGGCGAATGTTGCCAATCATACCGCATCTGGTTAGAGAATTATTGATAACTGGTTTCAATAAACGGCGTGCGAGTAGCAATGGAACAGAAAACTGGGGTAGGCTCGAAATCCTTGCTACTTGGTCTTTTTAGCAACTACTAAAACAGTAGGTTCGTTTACCCAAAATTCCTGTGATAAGAACTTTTATCACAGTCATAAAACGCAGAATCCCTGCCGGAACAAGGGATACAGGAAAGATCTAAAAGCCTGCTTTTTTATCGTTATCACAGGAATAAAATCCTTAACTCTGTTTTTTGTTCCGATGATACTAACACCCCTAGATATATGAGGATTATCTCAACCTTAATCCCTTCTAACTCTGATATTTATAGGTGTGCGTGACAAGCACACCTTTATTGAGGAGCCGTGTGAATTCAACAATTCATGCACGGTTTGTCAACGTCGAGTCAGGGGGCGACTTTCCGGCTTAGTTTAACTCAATGCCCTCAGGGTTCATCGAGGTAGAATTTAAATCTATGAGGTTAAATCCCTTGACTTCTCAACGATAACTAGAGATTATTGAAACTAATTCTTATTAAATCTTAAAATCTTCTTGTCCCTCATGACTCTTGACTTGACTATACAAGAAGTCGATGAAATCTGGATAGAAACCGAGCAGCAGTGTCCGCCTGTGACTTCGATCGATCGCCTGGAAGCCATCTATACAATGCCATCATTACTGGGCAGCGGTTATCACCGCGAAATGGAGCTACACCCAGGTTTGGATTTGTGTATTTTCAACGCAACCTACAACAACCTAACGATTCGAGGGGTGGAGAATCGGCACTTGGTACAGTTTATGGTTCACCTGTCGGGAGTTATTGATAGCGGGCATTTTCTCTACCTGGATGCAACCCAAAGCTACATTGGCGGCAGTGGCATTCAACCGGCAGTAACATCATTTCATCCTGCGAAACCCCAAGTTGGTCTGGACGTTCACTTGCAGCCGCACCTATTGAAGCAGTTTTTTGCTACGCCGACAGGAGAATTGCTCCCAGAACTGCAACCATTAGTGCAAGGGGACGACTGGCAGCAGACGTTTTCGACTAAAACCTCAGGGGCAATGCGATCGGTGGTGCAGCAAATCGTTGACTGTCCATTTTTGGGGGCAGCAAAGCGGTTCTATTTGCAGGGCAAGGTGTTTGAGTTAATCGCGCTCCAACTTCATAGCATGATGGGTGAATGTGCGTCTGCGCCAGACACCTCTCTCAAACCCAGTACGATCGCTCGGATTCACCGTGCCGCAGAAATTTTGCGATCGCACTTAGAACATCCCCCTTCGCAACTTGAACTGGCGCGGCAAGTAGGAGTTGGTCACTGTACCCTACATAAGGGGTTTCGATCGCTGTTTGGAGTCACACCCTTTGCCTATCTGACTCAGCAACGCATGGAGCAGGCTGAACGCTTGTTACGGCAACCCCACTCCACGGTGGCTGAAGTGGCGAATCGCGTGGGCTATGCGAACTCGGCTCAATTTGCAGCAGCGTTTAAGCGGCAGTTTGGCATCACTCCAAGTGACTGTGTTCGAGGCAGAAAAATCGTTCCTTGAATCAAAAAACTTCTGAAAAATAGAATCTTGGGGTGATGGTGTAGGTTTGGAGTAGATTTGACGATCGCCTTCTGTTTACACTCAGTTCTACTAAATAAAAACTTCTCGCAATTGAGAAAATCTGGTTGACTGGTGTATGAAAACAACTATGGTGGTCAGTAAGGTTTGGGCGATCGTTCAATGGGCATTCGCACTGGGACTATTGAGTGCTGTAATGAATGCAGGGATGCCAGCCAAGGCACAGGAGGCGATCGGCTTGCCGTCTCGCCAGAGAATCGGCAGAATTGACCAGCAACCAGAGGTAGAGCGCGACAAGGTTCTGGAATTGAGAAATACGTCGGCAGACCGACCCGAACGGGGCGGTGTCTCTGCTCCTCAACAGTCGTTCTCCTCTGTTTTGGCGGTGCCGCAGCTAAGTGAAATGGAACAACCTACAACCACCGTCGGAGCATGGGTGGCACAAATTGAAGCCTCGCTGGTGCAAATTACCGGAGTGCGAGTGGAGGCAACCGAGGCGGGCTTGCAGGTGATGCTGGAAACGTTAGACGGCTCCCTGGAAGTGCCAAAAACTCGTGTGGTGGGCAAGGCGCTGATCGCAGATATTCCCAATGCAGCGATCGCCCAAGAGTTCTCGCAGGCAAACCCGATTGAAGGGATTGCGCTAGTGAGCGTGACGGATTTGCCAGGCGATCGAGTGCGGGTTGCCATTACGGGAACGGATGCGCCGCCAACTGCCAAGGTGACAGCAGAAGCACAAGGGTTGGTGCTGGCGGTGACGCTGAGGGATACGGGAGATGTGGCAGAGGAAGACGCGATTCAGGAGGAGATCGTGGTGACGGGGGAGCAGGATGAGGGATATAACCCTTCTAATGCAACTACGGCAACGCGAACCGATACCCCACTTCGAGATATTCCCCAATCGATTCAAGTCGTACCGCGACAAGTATTAGAGGATCGCGACGTGCAAGACCTGAATCAGGCGGTGGAAACTGTCAGTGGAGTAGTCAGTGGTGGAGGCCAGTCCGGCGCGCCGGCGGGGAGCAGAATCATTAGAGGATTTAATCAAGCATTTGATGGCGGTGCTGCAAATTTCCGAAACGGCTTTCGAGATTCTGTTTACACCGATCTCACAGGAATTGGCACAGTCGAGCAAGTGGAAGTCCTCAAAGGCCCAGCATCAGTTCTATTTGGGGCGCTAGAACCTGGTGGAGTCGTTAATGTAGTTACTCGGCAGCCGCTCGCTGAACCCTATTACAAATTTGAACTTGAGGTAGGAAACTATGGGTTTTACCAGCCTAGCATCGATTTCTCCGGACCTTTAGATGATAACGGAGATGTTCTCTACCGATTCATCGCTAGCTATCAACATTCAGATTCTTATCAACCGTTCGTCGATCTAAACTTAACTACAATTGCACCTTCACTTACTTTCAAATTGGGAGATCGAACAAAGCTAGATCTTTACTATGAGTATGTTCATTTCTTTGCAAATCCCTTTATTCCACAAAGTTTGATTTTCAGCGATGGCGATCTGGTACGTCGTGACTTGTATACAGGCTATCCCGCTCTTGACCTGTTCAATACTACGACTCAAAGGCTAGGCTACACGCTAAATCACAATTTTAGTGAGAACTGGCGACTTCGTAATAATCTTGCTGTAACTTGGACTGACTCAAGAGAGAAGCGAGCTTTTCCTCTTAGACTAGTGGATGACCGTTTTCTAGAACTTTTTGGAGGCGATGCCAATGGGAATGATACAGAAAACTATTTTGGGCAGATCGATCTACTTGGAAAATTTAATACAGGTTCGATTTCGCACCAACTTCTAGCGGGCTTTGATTTTAATCACTTCTTCAATCCTTTGAGATATTCCGCCTACTCAATAGGTTCACTCCCTCCAGACTTTTCTGTTACTAATCTACCTCCTTTAGATCTTCTCAATCCAAACTATAATATTTTGCTGCCATCCGAACTTGTTCCGCTTACTTTTTCTGACCGAAAAATTAGATCTTACGGGATCTTTCTTCAAGATCAAATTGCTTTTAGCGATCGCTGGAAGCTACTGGTTGGTGGTCGATATGATTGGGTATCTGATGAAAATGAAAACCTTCTTAATGAGACTAATGAGCCAGTACAAAACGATGGTGCTTTTAGCCCACGCATTGGCTTGGTGTATCAACCCAGCGACACAGTTTCTCTCTATGCCAGCTACAGTCGCTCCTTTAACCCTTCTCAGGGATTCAACCCTGATGGGAGAGCGTTCGAGCCGACCAAAGGCACGCAATATGAAGCAGGAGTTAAAGCTGACTTTCTAGAAAGCAGGCTTTCGACCACGTTGGCAGCTTATCATCTTACTAAGACAAATGTGACAACAGACGATCCAAATAACCCTAATTTCTCCATTCAGGTAGGGGAGCAAAGGAGTCGAGGAATTGAGTTGGATATCACGGGCGAGATTTTACCTGGATGGAATGTGACTGCTGCCTACGCTTACACCAATGCTGAAGTGACTGAAGATAACACCACTCCAGTCGGCAATCGATTAGTAAACGTGCCAGACAATCAAGCTAGCCTCTGGACAACATACGAGATCCAGAAAGGTAGTTTGCAAGGTTTGGGATTTGGGCTAGGTCTGTTTTATATCGGTGAAAGACAAGGCGATTTGGATAACTCATTTCAATTAGACAGTTATTTTAGAACTGATGCAGCACTTTTCTACCGTCGCGATCGCTTTAAGGCTGCAATTAACGTCCGTAATCTATTTGACATAGATTATGTTGCTTTCCCTGTTGGAGGACGAGTTAATGTTTTGAGAGGTGAGCCTTTTACTATCACTGGCTCCATCAGTTGGGAATTTTAACTCACAGCATTTTATTGGTTATTGGTTCACTATTATGCTAAAAACAGTTTAACTTTGTGATAAATTCACAAAAATCAGCGATGAGAGACCAAATATATCGTTTGATTAAGTCATTCTTTCTAATAGCTTTTTCCTTTCTTTTAATCATTACAGCTTGCCATCGACAAGTTACCCCAAAAATCTCTATTTTACCAACTTCTTCTGAGTGTCGAGTCATTCAACATAAGTTTGGTGAAGCCTGTATTCCCCCAAATCCGCAACGTATTGTTGTATTAGATCCTTCCTATACACTAGATCCGTTATTATCACTTGGTTTTAAACCAGTCGGTACGACAGCAATTGACTGGGGAGGAAGAAAGTATTTCAATGGCTTATCCGCAGACGAGGTTAAAGGACTTGAAATAGTAGGTACTGTAGTACAGCCTTCTCTAGAAAAAATCTATATGCTCAAACCAGATTTGATCTTGTTCGCTGATTGGCAAAAGTATATGTACAAGCATATATCTGATATTGCACCAGCAATACCAGAGGAACGTGAGAAAACTAAATTCTCTTTTAAGGAGAATCTTCAATTTATTGCTCAACTAGTAAATCGACAGGAAAAGGTAGATGAACTTCTCGATCAATACCAAAGAAAGGTTAGAAAAGTACGAGAGACTTTAGGCGAACGGCTAAACGAACTAGAGGTTTCCGCCGTTGTGTATAATGGTGGTAATTTTTTGATACCACCAAGTTACGCAGGCTTCTTTCAAGCTTTAAATGACCTTAGAGTGAGTCTTAAACCAGTGTTTCTAAAACAAAGTACGTGGCTCACCATTAGCACTGAAATCATAAATAAATATGATGCTGATATTTTATTCATTATTAATGTTGACAATAAGCCACCATCTTTTTACTTTCAAAATCCTTTGATAGCTTCCCTGAAATCAGTTCAAAATAAAACAGCTTATGTTGTCGATCCGGTTATATGGGAGGCGTATGGTCCTTTGGGAATGAATAAGTTACTGGACGAGATTTCTAAATATTTACTGCAAGCTGGATGAATTCTCATCTTGAAGGAAGCACGATTAATGTCACAAAAATTCAGTAATTAATGACCTATTCAAATACATCTTCACTACACCTTAAACTCATGCCCAAAAACACCCTTTTTTGTCTGTCAATCCTGTCATCACTTTTTCGAGGAACAACCCGAAAATCAACCTGCCGATGGCAACTGCTTACTCAAACAAAGCAGTGGAATGAGGAGATTCAACTATACATTGCTAAACTTCAATTTTCTTGCTTTCTAGTGTGTTTATTTCACCCGTGCCGAAACCAGTAAAATGACACACAGTAGGTTCATGAAACGCCAACACGATATCTTGTTTAGGTACACCTAGTTCAACTAGTTGATTGGCAATTCCTACTTCCGTTCCATCATTCTGAATCCAAATTTTTCCACCTCTAATATCGAGATGCAAAATACAGCCAAACTCTCGTTTATTTTCCCGCCAACCTACATCCTGCTCGGTATCAGAAACAGTTTGCACCTCGTATTCTGGCGCATTTTGTTGATCTGAAGCACGCTCTCGCCGTTCTGAAAGGAGTTGTCGAATGTATTGCCGATATTGCTCTATATCCATTGAACAATAACATCCTGTTGCACATCGTAAATAATCAATCGCAGTTGATATCGCCTGATTGCAGCTACAACAAATCGTCGCTTAAAGAAACTTTTGTAAATCGGCTCTCGTACCGCCAAATAAAGCTGGCGATCTGGCTCAACAATTTCTAGGGATCGGCTGTAATCTGCCAGCCCTCTTTCTCCAGAGCCGTTCTAACAACGTCATGAAACCGATCTTTGACCATATAAATTTGATTCTTAATCAAGGCAGCATTAATCCTATCGTGGCAGCTCTAATATCCTTTATCTCATGAACGTTTCAACCTAAATTTTATCGTGCTTAGCCTTCTCCTGATATGAGCCGTCTTCCCCTCCTGCGACTGCTAACTTACGCCAAACCTCACCGCACACAGGTCTGGAACGCGATCGCCAACTCCATTCTCAACACCATCTTCGATCTGGCACCCCCCTACTTGATTGGCATTGCCATTGATGTGGTCGTTAATGAAGAAAATTCCCTAATTGCCCGATTCGGCATCACTAGTATTACGGGGCAACTGGCAATTTTATCTTTCCTGACACTACTAATTTGGAGCTTAGAATCGCTGACGGAATACCTCTACAGTCGGCTATGGCGTAATCTAGCTCAAACGCTTCAGCATGAACTGCGAGTCGATACCTACAGTCATCTCCAAGAATTAGAGTTGAGCTACTTTGAGGAACGCAGTACGGGGATGCTGCTATCAGTGTTGAATGATGACATCAATCAACTGGAACGGTTTCTCAACTTTGGTGCTCACGATCTTCTTCACTTTCTCACCACCGTTCTCTTCGTGGGCAGTACATTCATTGCTCTAGCTCCGGGTGTATCCTGGCTGGCAATGTTACCGATTCCATTTGTCCTGTGGGGGTCGATGGTATTCCAGACTAAGCTGGAGCCGCGCTATGCTGATGTGCGAGAGAAAAGCGGATTGATTAGCAGCCGGTTAGCCAACAATCTATTTGGTATTGCCACCATCAAAAGCTTCACGGCTGAAGCCTACGAACGCGATCGCGTCACTGATGAAAGTGAAGCCTATCGTCGTAGTAATGGTAGGGCGATCGCCCTTTCTGCCGCCTTTGTGCCCTTGATTCGCATCGTGATTTTGGTTGGGTTCACGGCGACGCTATTTCTGGGTGGTATTGCCGTTGCCAGCGATCGTTTATCCGCAGGCACCTATGGCTTTCTGGTGTTCGTCATTCAGCGATTGTTGTGGCCCTTCACCGACCTGAGCGAACTGATGGACGAGTATCAACGGGCGATGGCATCTGTCCGTCGCGTGATGGGGTTACTCGATACACCGAGCGCCATTCCCGCAGGCAATCATCCACTGCCGCTCAGTACAATTCGTGGAGAAGTGCAGTTTGATGTCATTACGTTTGCTTATAACAGTCACAACAGCGTTCTCAAAAATCTGTCCTTGCACGTCTCAGCGGGAGCTACAATCGGCGTTGTCGGTGCAACAGGTTCAGGTAAAAGTACACTCGTTAAACTCTTGTTGCGCTTTTATGAAATGCAAAGCGGATGCATTTCGATCGATGGCATAGACATTCGAGAACTCAACTTATTCGATCTGCGACGTTGTATCGGCTGGGTAAGTCAAGATGTGTTTTTGTTTCATGGTACGGTTGCTGAAAACATTCGTTATGGCAGTTTCGATGCTAGTCGCGATCGAATCGTCCAAGCAGCAAAATTAGCAGAAGCCCATGAGTTTATTGTGCAATTACCGCAAGGGTACGATACGATTGTGGGAGAACGGGGACAGAAACTTTCTGGCGGTCAGCGTCAGAGAATTGCAATCGCTCGTGCAATCCTTAAAGACCCACCCATTCTAATTCTGGATGAAGCCACCTCTGCGGTAGACAACGAAACTGAAGCCGCAATTCAAAAATCCCTGACCAAGATTACCCAAAATCGCACGACCATAGCCATTGCTCATCGCTTATCCACGATTCGCCACAGTCATTGCATTTACGTAATGGATCGAGGTGAAATTGTCGAGCAGGGCAACCACGAAGACTTACTAGCACTTGATGGCATTTATACCAGTCTGTGGCGGGTGCAATCTGGGAGCGAGCGATGAGAATTCGAGCGTTTATACGTACAGTTATGTCAATAGTTGGCAATTCTTCTTCAAATTCTGGCTCGAAGGCTAGGACTAGCATTAACAATGACAAAAGCGTTCGCCGCGTCACCTAGAGGATCGAACAAGCCACAACCATCACCTTTAATAGGTCTAATTGGTATTGTCAAGTTAACTTAGCTGTAATAAAAAAAGGTACTATTTCTCGCTCTTTGCAGAGGGATAGATAGAATTAAGCAGCAATTGAAGTGCTAGTCAATTCGCGCCAACTTTCAAATCGTTGGCGCGTCTGTTGACGAGATTCAGTTGTAGAGAGTTGATGTTGTTTAGGATGAAAGTGTTGTCAGAGCAATTCAAAGGATGAAAGAAGTTGATTTTACCGTCTCAAACTTTGATTGCCCTTCAATCGTTTACGGGCAAGGCGCGTGAATCAAGAAAGCAAATATTGTCATACTTCTTCATAACGTGTCCCATTTTACACTTACTTCGGCATACCCCCTAATTGAAGTTATTTTCCTCAAACGACTTCCGTTATTTTTTTCCGCCCAATCGCCCGAAGCTTGTAGCTGCGTAGTTTAACTCAAGAATTGAGAGTCACGCATCGCTGGCGTGACTTCCGTTATTTGACGCGCCTGAGTGCCGTTATTGTTCCGTTGCTTGTCGCAGCCCTCCTTTTAGCTCCGAGTATGTGCTTTGCAGCATACTTAAGACCTTATTTGGCATACAAGCGCGAAAAGGAGTAGGCGGAGAAGTAGCACGAATCAAGCACAAGGATAGCATACCTAATGGCGACCAACAATATTAGAGTTGTAGGCTAAGAGCCACCCCTTTATCATGAAAAGTTACGCGAGTACATGCAATCCCAATCGCGCTCCCGTAAGTGCGGCGATTGTTGCAATAGTCAAGCAGTTCTTCGATGGCTCCACCAGGAGCGAAGGAGTCGCGTTCCTTGAATTAGACGAGGCGACTGCCCCATTAAAAGCCCAAATAGCTCGTCTTGAGAGGCGCTTGGCAGTTTTAGAATCGGATGAAGTGTCAAGACAGCAATTCAAGAGCGCTCTCATAGCGCCCTATCAGGGAGGATCGCCACCCGTACTGCCTCCCCAAAACATTACCCAGTTGGCTCGAAGGCTAGGGGTGAGTGCGGCTACGCTTGAAGAAGCAGCTCAAAAAAGTGAAGCTGAATTTAGGGATTGGAGCAGGCGACTCTACCCAGCTAAAAGAAGTTGGGAACGGAAAGGTGAACTATTTCACCCGAATTCCGAATCGTGATGCAAGGGATAGCACCACTTGGTGGAGACGAGTTTTGCTAATGGTATGGTCAAGACCAACGGGTTTGGTCAAAAGCGGTTGAGGGATCTAAAGTGCCTTTTGGAAGCATTATGACAGGGGGGCATGAAGGTGTAGCCTGGAAATTATCACTACTGAGCGGCTATGGATGAAGATCGACAGGCACGGCAGAGCCAAAATACTCACCCCAATTGAAATCCAGTTGCTATTTAACTCTGGGCTACAAAACAGCAGAGATCGCGCCCTATTTGGCATCTGCCTGTATACCGCCTGCCGGATCGCCGAAGCCTGCACCTTGAGGCGAAAAGATGTCTTCGACGAAAAAAGAAAAGTGCGACCAGAACTCATCGTTCGCAAAGCCAATACAAAGGGCAAGCTGGCAACGCGCACGATTTGGGTGGGCGAGGAACTGCGGAGTTTGCTGGTTGATTACAACCCCCCATCCTATCAGTGGTTTCTATTCCCTGGTCGTCACGGCAAAGGACACATTAACCCAGATTCCGCTGCTCGTATACTGCGATCAGCCTGTTTACGAGTTGGGATAGAAGGGGTTAGTACCCACTCATTCCGGCGCACCGCACTCACGACCATGAGCGACACCTCCATCCCCTTACGAGTCATACAGGAAGTATCTGGACACCGCACGTTGGACGAATTGCAAAAATACTTAGAAGTCCGCCCAGAGCAAGTCAGGGGAGCGATCGCGTCTTTATCAATGCTGTCCCACGTCGGGAAACCAGTTTATCACGACCTAGACGCGGACAAACAACAAAGGCTAGTTGACTCCACTTTATCCTTCGATGATAGGTTAATATAGCGACGAGTCGATTAGAAAATTTGACGATTATCTGGCATCATGGTTTTGCTTCAGTATTCGTTAGGGGCAAACCAGAGCCAAGGCGTTCAGTCCAGAGGCTATGGTTAAAATCGAACGGTTGCGTTTTACACAAGACGTGATATAGTCATAACAGCCCGAACGACAGCGCTCAAACCACGTTCAAAATAGATCGCATATGCCAGGAAAAAAAGGGATTCCAGGTCAAAAGGGCATACAGGGACAGCCGGAAATGTATGACGAGCATAAAAAGCGCGTCAACATCTCACTGACCCCCACAGCTGTCGAACGCCTGGATGCTTTAGCCGAGTCGATGGATGTCTCCCGCTCAGAACTGGTCGAGCAGGTTGCCAGGGGAACCATCCCCCTGCTAACCAAAGAGCAGGCGCACCGCCTGGGAAAATCCTCAGCTCTTACAAAGCCCAGATCCTAGAGCAACTCAAAGGAGTTGGGCAGTACAAAGGGCGAAAAGCCCAAGGAGAACAAGCAGCACAACTAAATCAGCTGGTTGCAGGCATAGAAGCGCTTCTAGAGTCGCTCGGTATGAAAAATTGAATATTGATGCTACGGGGCAGGAATTTTTTCCCACACTCAGACGGTGCAATTGGTTTGGCGACTAATCACCGAACTGAGAGACGTGCAACAGAGGCTAACCCGTAGCTCCTACATTTTACTTAATACCACTGACAAATGTTGGAAAAGATTTGATAAATCTTGCCCAATGCTTGACAGCCGAGTATTAACGACACCCCAAGAGCCTCTGTCGCACGCCACACATTCGATAGAGGCACTATGGTAGTAGCAACAGCAGTAGAATCAGTCCCCAAATATTTCCCCGACGAATTAGACCTACCCCTACCCTCTGAACACAAAACCTGGCACACCGAAAGACTCTGCCCCCCACTGCTAGCGCAAGCATTGGGCAGCGAAAGACACGCCATGTTCGTCGCCCAGCTGCACTACTGGTTACAAAAGGATGACGTAGGGATATATAAAGAAGGCTTTCATTGGATCTACAACACTGCCTGGGAGTGGCTTGAACAATTCCCTTGGATGTCCGAGTATACAGTAGGGCGCATCCGGCGCTCTCTAGAGAAACTAGGCTATGTCGTCTCCAACAACTTCAGCCACAACCCGTTCGACCGCAAGAAATACAGCACGCTGGACTACTACCGTATAGCTGTTGAAACGGGGTGGAATCCACTTGGATTAGATCTCAACCGCGATTATAAGAGTCCGCCGCAATTTCTCAAAGGACTGCAACTGCGCGGCAGACACTTATCTGACTCAACCCCCTTGGTCTACCCGACCGACGCTCCTGTTGAGTCCGAAAGCCTGAAACTCCCTAAAATCGACGATTGTGCAACATTGCAAAATGCATCAAGCAATAATGCCACAATGCATTCTACAACTTTGCCAATCTCATCTATATACAAAGAATTACCAAATACTTCCAAATCAAATCCGGCAATTGATTTAAAAATTGACGGAGAGGAGGTGGACAAAGAAGTTCCCCTGGACAAGATTTCAACTGTTGCAGAAAACAGCCCGACTTCCTCTGTTCGACTACAAAAGGCTTTGAATGGGGTGGCAAAGTCTTCTAGTCGAGAAAAATCTTCCGCCGCGACATCGCTCGATGGCGATGAAAAGATAAAAGCAACCCAGCAGTACATAGCGACGTTAAATGCAGCGCAAGAGCGAATTGAGCGATCGCTGCCCCAAGACAGACAGCGACCGCCCAAACCCATCCGCATAAGAGAACTGGACGAGGAAGTACAAGAGATTCTGTGGCAGTACCAAGCAACCCTAGAGCAGTTGAATGTAGATTTACACGCTTCTCGACTTCAGATTGCGATCGCCTCAAATCCTCACAACCTTGAGAGTGCGATCTTGGCATTGAGCGAGAATTCGGCTCAAGGCGTGAAGACAGTGAAGGATGCAACTGGGTATTTATACAACGCGCTGCGGTACGGTTGGAAACCCCGACAGTCTAGTGGCAGCGCCAGCTTGGGCGTGCAGGTCTACACGCCACCGCCACAAATGCTTACCCAACCAATCCCACCTACCCTTAAGCAGTTGGTAGCCCAGAAGCGGGTAGCATGGCAGAATGCTATTATCCTGCGCCCCAACATTAAAGCCTGGGTAGAGCAGACACAGGGTGTCATCATGACTCCTGATGGTCCCGCTCTAGCCGATGCCGCGGATACACAAGAGCGAACCGATAAGGAGCCAAACGCCCAAGAAAACCCTGTGACACCCACTGTTGATGAAGCCAACTCGCCAGTTGATAGCGCCTGCAATCCACAACTAGACTCAAATCCACCGCTCTCTGTAGAGCCAAGTCCAGAAAAACTCAACAATCAGCCACAGCCAGAGGTGCAACAGGTAGATCCAGTTGCCACCCATCAAACGCCACCGCCACCCGAAAGCGATGCGGCTCCTGCTGCTGTGGAGCCATCTCCAAATCTATTACCTACTACGCCAACCGCTCAACAAAAGCAGCCTGCTAATCGTCGGCTTCAACCAGTCGAGATTTTGACCAGCGCAGGGAAGTGGGTAGCTGGCTACTTCGTCCACAGTTGCATTGCTGTTGCCAATTTGGTTAACACTGAGCGGCGCTATACTCTGTTCGATGCTTTGGGGCAGTCCTATAGATTTTTGGGACAGATTCGCCCGCCGCAGGATATGGCAGGTGCGACGTGATTAGAGAGCTTTAGCACTATTGACAAAAGCTATCGCCCTGTGACGCTGTTGTTAAAGGCAGGCTGTGGCTGAAGCGCTTTCCGCCCCACGCTAGATTCAATATACTAGCGCCCATAAGCTAACCATACTCAATATCCCTATGCCTAAAGTCACTTTAGATCTACCCGAAGAAGTCTTCTCTGCCCTACGCCGTTCTCCAGAGGAATTCGTGCGGGAATTGCGGCTGGCTGCTGCGATCTATTGGTATCAAAAGAGTGAAATCTCCCAGGAGAAAGCCGCTACTATCGCTGGTTTGAACCGTCGAGACTTTCTCATGGCACTCTTCCGCGAACAAGTCGATGTATTTGCTGTAGACTTTGACGACCTGCAACGGGAGTTAGAGCGTGGCTGAGCGTCCTGCTATTAATGCCTCGCCTCTGATTCTCTTAACCAAAGCAGGCTTACTCAATCTATTGCAATTATTAAGTCCAGAAATTGTCGTACCCGCTGCCGTGGCGATGGAGATCGGGCAGTATGGAGAAACGGACGTGACAGCTAGGGCGCTTGCCCAAACAGAATGGCTCGTCGTCGTTGAAACTCCACCAGTACCAGAGCTAATTCAATCTTGGGATTTAGGAGCAGGCGAATCTGCTGTTTTGACGTGGGGCTATGTCAATCCCAACACTCTCGGTGATTGTAGACGATTTAGCAGCCCGTCGCTGTGCTACAACTCTAGGGATTCCAGTCAGGGGGACGCTGGGTTTGGTGCTGATAGCCAAACAACGCGGTATGATTGGGGCTGCACGACCAGTTTTAGAGCAGCTGCGCCTATCTGGTATGTATTTATCCGACCGCGTAATGGATCGAGCGCTGGCATTAGTGGGGGAATGAGGCAGAAGGTTCTCCCCATCTCCTTATGGTATTAGACTATTAGCTTATAAAGCCTTTATAGCTTTAGTGCTTGCCGCAAATCCTCTAGATTCTTAATTTGGCTCCAGTCAATGTCGGTGTCTTGTAGTAAGTCTATGGCTACACCGATGAGGTGTTGGGGGAACACGCGATCTGGCGGGGCAACAGGGGTATCGTTGTTGTCGCGCACTTCTCGCGCCGTATCAGCTAACCATTGCTGCTGAGTGCGAGTAATTTTGATATTTATGTTGACCAGTTTCTCCAGCTCTCTTTGTTGTTTTTGTTCAACTGTTGGCTTCGCGATGGCGTGCGACTTATCAATAATTTCTTTTGATGGAGTAGGCTGTGACGAAGGTTCTGGTTGTGGCTGACTCGTTTTGCCAAAGTCACTCAACTTCCCCAAGCCTCCCATTCGAGATCCTTTAGTTGTCATGCCACCCTCCACATTTTGCTGCATTCCTTAGCCAGAGATTGATAAGATGCCGCGCCACTTGATTTCGAGGCGTAGTCTAAAACCGATTTCTGCACTGCGATAGACTCAGCCACACTGATATTTTCGGGAATTATCGTGTGTAGAAGCCGATAATTCATTTCCACAGCCGACTCGATTAGTAAGTCATCCGCCTCGCGGGTCAGAACCAGTCGCGGCTTATAGCGCACCCGCAGCGCTTCAATCGGTAGATCCGGTCTTTCATCTCGAATCAGCGTTATCGCTTCGGAAAATCCCCGCAGTGCCGCAGGTTCACACAAGGTGGGTACTAAAACGCGATCGCTACTCAAGATTGCCTGCACCGATGCCACGCTTAAGGAAGGCGGACAGTCCATCAGTGCCACGTCGAAGAAACCAGTCAACCGCGATAGTGCCGGAGTAAACAAATCTGTTTCCGCATTCAAGCGAAACAAACCAATATCCCCAGGAATCAGCGACAGGTTTTTGGTTTTTGTCGCCAAAGGAGTAAATAGCCCCTCGCTAGTTAACCAATCCAGTGCTGTAGGACCCTGCCCATCCATCCCCAAGCCAAATGAAAGCGTCCGCTGCCCGTCCAGGTCAATTAACAACACTCTCCGCTTGGGGCTAGCTAGAGCGGAACCCAGGTTTAAAGCTGTCGTGCTTTTGCCCGTGCCGCCTTTGAGATTGAATACAGCCACCTTCAACATACCTAATCCCTAAATTATTTAATTGTTTAAGCTCATAAAGGTATTAGACCTTTATGCAATTAGATAAACCCCAATCCCTCTCCACAGTTCGATTCTATCTTCGTTTGCCTTGAGTCGTAAACAATTAACGCTTAAAGGTATTAAACTATAAAACTTTAAGCTCGAAGAAGCCTTCGCTCTTGACGTGACGCAGGGTTATGCTTTGAGCTTATACCTGAGCGTGTTCCATGAGAAAGCTCTCAAATGCTTTTCTATCATCGGGACATAGAAATGGAATCTTAAGATTCAATAGATGGCTGGGGTTTTTCTTTCTCACCCCCAAGATCTCAACGCCTACTACGCCGCCAAGCTCATTGAAATCGAAAACAACACCAGGCACCACTTCTTCTGAATTCAAAATTTTCGTGTCATCTAGTTGCAGGTAAGCGGCATCAACTTCAGGATCGAAATCTATTTTCATCATCTGTTCCAAGGAGCGCGGTCGAAGTAAGCAGTAACAATTCGCCAGGGAGCGCTGGTTTCATTATAGACAACACATAATACTCGGTCTCCCAACTCAGGAATATAACCCCACGCTTTAAATAACTCTGGGTCTTCTGCATCGGGTGACTCGTGGTCTGGATTTTCTAATACACGTACTATCCAGTCAAGAGAAATCCCCCGTTGCATAATTCTTTTTCGTGCGTGGTTGGTCAGTATATAGGGGAAATCAGTTGACATTGAGACATTTGAGCAGCAACGCTACCATTTAACCCTCGGAGCGTGTTAATCCTGATAACACTTAAAGGTATTAAACCATAAAAAAATGTGATGTGTGGCATCGAGTCGCAGGGGGAGACTGCTAGATCTGCCCCTGCTCGTCAGTGTCACTTGAGTCGTGATAGATCTCCGTCGCTTTCGTTCCCAACAAGCTTGCAGTCTGAACGATGATTTTTTGACATTGTTCGAGTTCGGTCTGGGTGCTGGCGAGTTGGGATTTGAGCGAGGCGATCGTTTGGCGCTGTTGCTCCAGTTCGCGCAATCTAAGTTCGTTCATCCGCTCCGACCACTTCGCCCGTTCTCTAGCATCAAAAAGTGCTGTTTGAGTCGATTGCGCTGTGGCATCCGCTAGTTCTAGCTTCTGTTTAAGTTGGTAAATTTGTTGAGTAGCCGCCGCCAACTGGGAATCCATTTCACCCGAATTGACTCTTAGTAACACTTCACGGCACAACCAGTGCTTGAATCGCTTGGCTATTGTTTTGTCGCCGTGGCAGAGCAATTGGTACAAACCAGCTTCAGTTACGGTGACGAGTTTTTGTTTTCTACCAAGGATGTTGGCAGTTCTGGTCACTATGTCATCCGGCTCTAACCTTTCTAGGGCAGAAGTTTTAGCTCTACCACTTAATTTCACCGCTGCTACTACATCAACCACCACCCATTCCATCGCATCGTCATAAGCGAAGTAGCGGATGGAATGACCTTCAAAAGCCAGAGTGACCGGAGCTGGTGTGACTTCCATAGAACCACAATACAGTAACTCCAATTTTATCCCGACTTGAAGAGTGCGGTACTAATTATTGATGCGATCTGCTGTGATACATCCAGTTCTTTCTACCAACCACTACCCAACGCTACCCAATGGGTACCCAGCTGCATACCCATTGGGTAGTGATTGGCACTCAAGGTAAGAGCTAAACTACTGTCACATGACTCTACAGCGACCACCAAGTTTAAACCAACTTGTTGTAAGTCAATAAAGCAGTAAATTTAAATGGCTTCAATGTTTTAGCAGATAAACACAAATGGCATTAACAGCAGTTAGCTATGCTAATTTCATGTGTTAAACATTAATAGCACATGGCTTATGACTGGGTAAGCAAATTTAACTTATGCTATTCTCATGTGATTAAAAGCTATATTGCATTATTTATGACTGGATAAACAGTTATAACCATGCTTTGAAGATGCAATTAACAGTTTATCCACATGGGTTATACATGAAATAGCAGTAGAAACAATGTATGGAAGATTCTGAAAAAAAGAGCGTACAAGTTATCACCTATTGACCCTTTGGAAGTGCTAGAGCAGCTAAAGCTGGTGAAAATATAGGGTTCGTGCGACTAGGTGCAGTTTAGTAAGATGTCAGATTTATCAACCCTTTTTTTGGGCGGTTTTGATAAGGAATACTTTTCATAACTTTCTTGAAAATAGCGGCAAGTTGTAGCTCAAGCAGTAGAAAGCGGTTCTAAAACAACGTTGTCACCCAGTTGGCGCATCCGATGAGACAACCGCTTGACCAAATTCTCCTGGCGACGCTCATCCAGATACTGATGCCCCAAATCTTGGTAGGGTTCTCGATGCAATAATATATGGTAAGCCGCAATTAACATCAGATGAGCAACTGCAACAATTGCATGACAGGACTTATTCTCAACGCGCCCAATTCGAGAGCTACTTCCTTAGTTCTGGCGACACAATCCAGAGAGTGCATTTAGGATTATCGTCCTCACGGCACTTAAGCAGACGATCTAGATTCCATTGCACCAGGTTGCGCCCCAAGGTATTAGTGGAATCATTGTACTTAAGCGACATCACCCAACTGCCACTACCAAAACCAACTAGCGCTACTACAGCCAAAGCCATCAGCGGCGAAAACCAGTCAGCGAATTTAATCCAGACTGTATTGCGTTGAAGTTTAGCGATCGCCGTGTTAGCCCCATTGATTTGTGAGATCGCTGTCTCCAGCCCCCCAGTTATCTGCCCAATTCGCTGTAACAAAGCTTTTAAAACTTTTTCATTCGTTTGTCGATCTGTCTCTACAGTGGCGCGGTCTGCCAGCAGTTCCTCTTTCAGTTGAGCTGCTTCTGTTACTGTCGCTCTAGATTGATTCAGGACTTCGGTATTAGCCTCCGCTATAGCTGAGGTAGCAGCACTGCCAGCGCTTTGAATCTCTTTGACAAGATCTCTACCTGCTCGAATCAAATTTTCCGTTAAGTTTTGGGATTGCTGTTGTTGATTGAGTCCAAGTGATTGGGATGAGTGCTCAATTCTTTGCCGCTCGCTACTGATTCCGCCTAAGACATCTTCACATAACTGCACT
>NZ_JAOCNC010000008.1 GCF_032860985.1 Chroococcidiopsis sp. SAG 2025 | reverse complement strand
CGCTAGTGGGTCATTTGGTATGAGTGTTGCCATTATTTTTGGCAATAGTTGTCCGCCGAAGAGGACGATGCGTACAGGCACCAGAACCACCAAGAGAGTGAAATCTTTGACGCGCTCTGTCTCGACGTTGCGCTCGTAATCCTGCCCAGACAAACGGCGTTGGTTGTTGGTTCCATCCAAAAGCAGTTGCTTCCAACCACTCAATAATTTGATAGGCTGTTTGCGGATGATGCCCCTCTAGAGCTCGGCGTTTGAGAATTCGTTGAATCGACTCAGCCATATTCAGCCAGCTACCGCCAAGAGGTGTGTAGAGCGGCATGATGCCATGAGCACACAGCCACAATACCAACTGGGGAGTTTTATGTCCGACCAAGTTATCCATCACTAGCAACATTCGCAGTGGCGGTAAGTCGTGTGGGAGTGTAAAGCGTACTTTCAACCCCTGCTGCCAACTTTTCCATAACCGTTGATTTTCTTCAGGCTTGAGTAATCGAGCTGGAGTTGGCAGTGATTGTACAACACTAGCTAATTCTTGCTTGAGCCATTCGTGCAACACAGCATTGGTACAACTGGTAACACCCTTAACTCGTACTTGCCCAGTAGCGGGATGGAATAGCGTTAACAGCTTGGCTGTGCCATTACGGATATATTCATGTTCTTGCCGTGTCGGTTTACCTACTGGCTGCCAATTGCTACCAGGGTAAGGAGCAGTGCCAAATGGTCCCGCCTCGTCTTCGCACCACACACTCAAGCCTAGCTTCTGTCCCTGAGTGTAAGCGCGTTCTATCAGTTTTTTTTTGCCACGGTATCTGGGTCAGTTACTACTACTAGCTTGCCTTTGCGTATGCGCTTCACCTGTCCAGTTTTTAACCAACTGCGGCTCTTTTGCCAGCTATAGCCCGCCTCTTTGAGTACCTGCCAAATTGTATAAGTACTGATTTGGGTTAAGCCATCAGGAGCCTGACGCAAAGCCCGTTGAAGTGTAGCTACTGACCAGGTTGCCGTGCCCTCTTTCTGCCGCTCTGGTTGACGCTGAAATTCGGACAGGATGCGTTGTTTTTCTGGTTCGCTGTATTGCACTACTGCCCCACCGCCATGTCGAGGCTGTAAGGCAGCTAAGCCTTCAACATTGAAGCGACTGACCCACTTGCTGACCGTATCACCACAGCGTAATCCTACTAACTGCGCTGCACTCGTGTAATCAGCCCCAAGAGCCACGGCTAGAATCGCTTTGGCCCGCATGACACTAGCAGATGATTGGGATTGAGAACGGCTCAGTTTTTTCAAGTCGGTTTGTTCTTCATCACTTAACGGTCGCAAAGGTGCTTTTTTTTGCCGTGTCATCACAACCTGAAAAACTATGTATCTTCACTTTAATTGACCATCCTTTTTATGGCAACACTCATACCAAATGACCCATATGTACCGACGCAAGGGTAGCGGCGGCAAACGCCCCGTGCTAAAGCTGGTCGTCAACAACTGTTTTCCCGAAAGTCCGAAACGTCCCTTGCTTCGCAAGCCGAAAAACGCCGATGTCCGCCCCCGCGAATACCTGCGCCCCGACGAGGTGGAGCGACTGATCGACGCTGCCAAATCCGTCGGCAGATACCAGGCGCGCGACAGCCTGCTGATTCTGCTGCTGTGGCGGCACGGGCTGCGGGTGTCCGAAGCCGTAGATCTGCGCTGGTCGAACATCGATTGGGACACCGCGCACCTGTACGTCAAGCGGCGCAAGAACGGACGGCATTCCAACCAACCGATTGACGGGCGGGAGCTGCGGCTGCTGCGCGCTCTGAAGCGCGCTTCCAAAGGGCAGCCCTGGATCTTCATGAGCGAACGGGGAACGCCGCTCAATGACGATACGGTGCGGAAAATCGTCAAGCGCGCCGGAGAAGTGGCGAAGTTCGACTTTCCGATCCATCCCCACATGCTGCGCCATGCCTGCGGCTACGCCCTTGCCGCCAAAGGCACGGACACCCGCACCATTCAAGATTATCTCGGACACCAGAACATCCAGCACACCGTACGCTATACCGAACTCGCCCCCGGTCGCTTTGATGGGTTATGGGACTAAGCCTCAAAACTCCTTCATGCTGTTGATTCAGCGCGCGGTTGGTGGCTGCCTGGAGTTGAGTAGGGATGTGTGCTGATTGCCTAGTCGCGTTCTTGGTGCGGTCGGGTGTTCATCGGCTTGGCAAGCTGGCTGTCTCTCTTCTCAGCGCAAGCCAAAAAACGGCTTCTAGCAAAACTAGACACTCCGTTTTTTGAAACCTCTGGTGTGGCGCTTGCCGTAACGGTCTCCGATTGTGCGTTACGCTTGCGCTATGATCGAGCTATGCGGTACGGGCAATGCGCGCTACCGGGCACCGCTACTGCTAAACGTTAGCTGTTCACAGAACCTCACCTTTTGACATTTTGGACTTAGCTCCTAGCTTCTTCCTTGTGCCACTAGTTGCCGTTTCCACCAAGGGCAAGCCAAGGAGAACTAATAATGCCAAAGTTTAAAAAAAGCAATCTGCCCAGAGAAAATCGGCTCCTCGCTGCTCTACCTGATGCCGAGTATCAACGTCTTGTTGCCGATTTGGAGTTCGTCGAACTTTCACTCAAGAAAGTTCTCCACAATTCGGGTGAACCAATCACACATGTCTATTTTCCTCATCACGCAATTGTTTCTTTAGTCTATACATTGGAAGACGGCTCGACAAGTGAAGTCGGTTTGGTAGGCAAAGAGGGCATGGTGGGTCTGCCCATAATTCTGGGTAGCGAGACCACGACTACAAACTCGATTGTGCAAGTGGCAGATGGTGCTATGAGGATGAAGGCGAGTCAGTTCAAAGCCGAGTTCGACCGGGGTGGTCCACTGCAAAGTCTGCTCTTGCGCTACACGCAAGGGTTGTTCACTCAGATTACACAAACGGCTGCCTGCAATAGCCATCATGCGATAGAGGAACGCTTTGCCCGCTGGCTGCTTATGGTCTCTGACAGGATGGAGTCAGATACGTTTTCGCTTACTCAGGAATTTATCGCTGAGATGCTAGGTGTGCGCCGTTCTGGCGTTACAGTAGCTGCTGGCACTCTTAGCCAAGCGGGAATGATTCGTTACAGCCGTGGTGAAATTAAGATACAGAATCGGGAGAGTTTAGAAGCAACCTCCTGCGAGTGTTATTCGGTTGTCAAGAACGAGTTTAACCGGTTACTGAGCATTGCATGCGGTTAAATTCCTTTAGAGCGCCTTTTTAGATTGGAACCTCTGTGCGATAGTAGACAGATGTTTGAGACTAGGCGAGTCTATACTTTTGGAATGCATTAGTTTTCTACAATCGTTCATGTTAAGGGCAATCAAAAGGTAGACATGATGGATGCGACACACATACATCGTGAATATAACGATGATAATACTGAGCAAAGAAATCTGGAATACTTTTGGGGTAGTAGTTGGAACAAACTCACTCTCAAGCAAAGACAGATGGTCGGTGAAATTCTTAATAGTAACAGGAAGAATAAGCTGTTGTTAGGTGAAGTGTGGAAAATGAGCTGAAGCTTGAAGATAGAAGTGAAGAGCTAAAGGTTCCTTTGCTCACTACTGAGAGAATGGAAAAAGCTTTGGTTGCTCAGGAGATTTCCATTAAAAATGAGCTGCAAAAGAAAAGCGAAGAGTTAAAAGCTTCTCTCCTTACTAGTGAGACACTTCACCTGAAAGACTTAATCGCCTCTGCTATTGAAAAAGCTTCAAGAAATGGAGAACAGCTAGAGATATTACGCGAGCAAATTATAACTTTGAAGGAAGAGCTGCGTAATGCAAGTCAAGAAATAGAGTCTTACCATCAGGAACTGGATGCTTGCCATAAGGAAATGGCTACATTGGCAAAGGAATTACAAAAATTAACGTGTGGTGAATGAGAAGAAGTATTCTCTTTCAATCTAAAAGTAGCAGCACTCAGAGTCCCTATCCTCCAAGAAGCTGTAGCACCAGTGCCGGGCTTTGGTTCGCCTGGGCAAGAATGGCAACTGCTCCTTGCTAGTAGACGGCGATGTCGGAGAGTAGGGAGAGTGCCCCTTGGGTGACGTTGAGGAGTCATAGGGGTATGACCGTTAGATGGGGATGTCTGTTCATAGGTTGGTGCAAGGGCTATTCTGCCAAAGCTTCAAAACTTCATTCCTTTAAAAACTCATTTACTCATTTAAATATTTAGCCAAATACTCATCAACTACCTGATAAGCTATTGGAAACCGCTATCCTGCTGGCGTTAACGTTCTGGGAAAATTGAATTTATAGAACGCATGGATAGAATGAACGGGAAAGGGAGGAAGGCGTATGGAAACGATTCGGCTGCGTTCTCGTAGCGGGGAAGATGGGATTCTGCATCTGGATCTTCCCGTGACGATGAAGGAAGTGGAATGGGACGTGACGGTAACGATCCAGCCCGTCGCTCCCCCTTCCCAGGGAAAAGGCTATCCTGCCGGATTTTTCGAGCAGACCTACGGAAGCTGCCAGGACGACCCGATTATTATCGATGACGAGGGTATCTACGAGGAACGGGATAACGGTCTGTGATCTATCTGCTCGATACCAATGTCTGCGTGCAGTATCTCAACGGACGCAGCGAGGCAATCCGAGAGCGGATACAGCAGACCGATGCCGACGACATCGCCATATGCTCCATCGTCAAGGCGGAGCTGTTCTACGGCGCGCAGCGCAGCCAGCATCCCGAACGCACCCTTGCCAGACAGCAGCAGTTTTTGCGCCTGTTTGTCTCCCTGCCTTTCGACGATGAAGCGGCGACGGTCTACGGCAGAATCCGCGCCGAGCTTGCCGCCCAGGGAACGCCCATCGGTTCTAACGACGTGCAGATCGCGGCAATCGCGCTTGCCCATGACCTCACCTTGGTGACGCACAACACGGGCGAATTCAGCCGCGTCTCAGGGTTGCGGCTTGAGGATTGGGAAATTGGCTGACTGGGGCAACAGCTCATCTGCTACTTACTCATATATAAGTAGGCGTTGCTAAAATTTTCCAACTACAGAACATCATTTACTCATTTGAGTATTTACTCAAATACTCACCAACTGCCTGAAGTACCATGTCTTTGACCGAGCGCTCCTCATCGGCGGCGCGTTTTTTCATCGTCTTGTGCAAGCTTGCCGGAATTTCCAGATTGAGACGCTTGGTTTCCTCCTGCGCGGCAGCTTCCAGCGCCTCCTGCTTCTGCACGTTATCCCGCCGCGATGTCTTAGCCTTGAGTACCATGTAACACCTCCAGAACTTCCGTTTTAATCGCGCCGATCTCTGCAACTGCCCCAGCGTCGGCAGCATCGAACACGGTTTTGCCTTCAGCGGCGGTGGTCGGATAGACGACCCGCTGGGTCGTGCGCGCAGCCAGCACGGGCAGCCCATAATCGTTCAAAGCTTGATAGATTTCTTCGCTGAGCTTGGTGCCTTTAATTGCGCGGCTAATTAGGAAGGCGGCTTTCGGCTTGCCGTCCCCCGCTTCCTGTCGAACCTTGATAATATCGACCAAATCGGCACAAGCCCAGATATCGTAGGGGCTGGGCTGTACCGGAATCATGACGATATCCGCTACCCTGACCGCTGCGGCGCTGAGCTTGGCAATCTGCGGCGCTCCGTCAATCACCACCCAGTCATAGCCTCCGGCTATGGCAGGTAAGTCCTTCGCCAGGGTCTCGCGGTCGAGACCGACCACTGGCAGCAAGTCTCCCCCGTTCGCCTAGCTCCAGTCGCGGCTGCTTCCCTGCGGGTCGGAATCCGCCAGCAGCACCCTAGCCCCCTCGCGCTTCAGGCAGTAGGCGAGGTTGGTGGCAATGGTTGTCTTCCCCGCCCCGCCTTTCTGGTTCAAGATGGCGATAACTCTTGTCATGAAGTCTTACTTATTTACTCAAATACTCATTAATTCAATCCTTTAAATGAGTATAAGATAACTGAGATCTTGCACCATTCTCAATAAAGGGTTGCCAAAAGAGCCAAAATCTGGAAGAAAGGGCGTAGGAATAATTTGAGTTGACGATTATGGAAACCATCGTCGAATACGCCCAAGGGCTAGTCTATAGCCTTCTTTGCTTAATGCCTAGCACATACCAGAAAGCCAGTCTAAACGCCCTGTTCGGGCTGTTTCTTGAAGCTCAAGGATATCCTTTACCCCAGCACACCCAGGTGAAATCCGCTTCTTCATTGAGTCGATTTTTGAATCACTACAATTGGTCTACTCGTAGCGTGATTCGCACGACTCGTCAAATGGTGTTGCAGCAAGTGACCGCTCATCCCCCTCATCCAAGCACTCCTTTGCGAGTGTTGATCGATCTAACGACATTCGAAAAGTGCGGCAAGTTTTTGCAGTTGAGTACGCCGACGAATGACCCCAAGGCACCTGACCCCTGGGTGAGAATACTTAACGGTAAGCGGGGATTACATTTAGTAGTATTGTACCTGGTGGTGGGTGAGTGGCGAGTGCCTTGGAGCTTTCGGGTCTGGCGGGGCAAAGGCTATCAAGCGCCCAGTACAATTAGCCTGCAAGTTGTTGGCAACGGTTCCAACCCAGTTGAGTCAGGGCAGGGTGGTCATTGTACAGGCAGATACGGAGTTTGGCACCGTAGAGTTTCTCAAAGCAGTGCGAAAGCAGTCGTGGCGAGCAGTCGTGGGGATGCGCTGCAATCGCAAAATGCAGGACGGTCGTCATCTAAAGCAACTGTATCGCCATGCCAACCGTGGACAACAGGTGTATTTAGCGGGAGACACACAGCCACTGACGGTGTCCTGGTTCTGGCTCAAACGAGCCGAAGGCAAGCGAGAACTGCGCTTTGTCGTTTCTACCCATCCTTACTCTGGCATTTATCTGGTGCGGCTAGGACGTAAGCGCTCTTGCATTGAGGGCTTTTTCAAAACGAGCAAACATCGTTTTGGGCTGCATCGCTTTGGGCAAACTACGAAACTTGGTGTCTATCGCTGGCTCATCAAGAGCGCTAATTGCCTATCTATTGGCGCATTGGATTGACCAATGGTCACTACCTCCTGTCCTGGATTGGAAAGCTGCCAGTGATTTGGCATTAACTGTACTGTTTCCCTCGGTTCTGTGGTTACAATTGCTGCGGTTCATCCGAGTCAATGCTGACATTGCTGCACAATTCGATTTTGAAATTATCCTCAAACCTTTACCCATTCTTGCTTATCGAGAATGCTGCAAGATCTGAGTTAACCCTTTTGCCGCTTTTTGCAAGAGGGCTAAGAAATAGTTTTGAGGTGCAATTTTGAGACGTAAAACCCGCCAAAATTTGCGTTGAAATTCTGACAGCCCTACAATTTTTGTAAAATTGATTGACTTTTGAAGAAAAACTAGTTAATTTAAAAAATTATTCTATGAAAAATAGATCAAAAAAATCTCTTCGATGGATCGCATTAATAACACTTTTTTTGCTTTTATTTCTAATTTTATTAGAGGATTCAGGAGTGGATACCTCATTAGTATCCACTCATTATAAATCTTCTTCAATTGATAATCGTATAAATTATAACTTAACGGATTTATTTTTTGATTTAACCATTTTGTCGTGGGGAGTTGGATTAGTTTATTTGGCAAAAAATCATGATTATAAAATGAAAATATATGGGTATGCTTTTATAATTATTAGTGCTTTTTCAGTTATTAGTGAATTAATAATTATTTAAAAAGCTCAATCGATGCCAAATAGCATACATGGTAATTGTTAAATGTTATAAGCTGACTAAAGTAAACCGCTTAATACTGGCGATGCGGAATTCCTTATCTTTTGAGCTGTATCTTTCAGTGAATCAAATAGTGGCTGGTCTATCAACTTTTGAGGGTAGTTGCCTTGAGCAGAATTTGGATCTTGCGCAATTGTAAATAAACGTATCTCTTCAATAGCCTCGCTATCTGCGCCAAGTTGCTGTAGCGTTTGGATTAAGTCACTAGGCAAACCATTCGATACAACGCTCGATTGGAAATTACGCGCATCATCCAAGCTTACTGTTATGGTTGGGAAACCGTCTCTTTGAAGGACGTTTACTAAGGTAGTCAGCCACGTCGGTTGTGCGTCTAAAAGATTAGCTAATTCTTGCATGTATTGATTTGCCGCTTCTAATTGATTTTTCTTCCAGGTAGCGTCATTTGCATTAATGGCTCCAGATGCACGATTGTAAGAAATATATGCTGCATCTGCAAACCCAATAACTTGAAACTGGTTTTTCATATAAGAATTGAAAGCATCAGCTGCTGCCTGCGTTAGTCCAGGTTGAGCTTGCAAATCGGGTAAATTAGGAAATACAGGTTGCTGAATAACGGTGTAATTAGGATCAGGTGGGTCAAGTGCGAGTCGATTCAATGCATGTGATGCACGCTTAGTCACTGCGCTGAAACCTACATAAAAAGTTGCACATGCTAGGGTAGCAGGAGTAGGAGGAACAGCCAATACAAGACAAATATACTTAGCAATCTTTCCGCCAAATGCTACTCTTCTAAGATCGGAAGATACTTTATGAAGTGCATCCTTCGTGTCTTGTGAAAATAGTTGACTATTAGGGGCAGGCTTATTTAAAACACAAACTCCATGTGTACCACCTGTATACCAGTAGCTGCCAAGACCTACTGCCCACGGACACTCGATACTGACGGTAGAAACTGCACCAAGTCGCATCGGTGGGTCAAAGAGACATTGATACCGAAGTACTTCATTGTCATAGCCGTATCCAGGCTCCATGCCGATCAGGGTGCGTTTGATGTCCGTTGATGCTCCAATCTTGTTGCACGCCGTCACTGCATTAGTGTCGATGTTGACACCGTTCCCATACCACTTGAACTCTGCTGGGTATGTAGGAGGATAGGGAGGATTTTTAAAATTGGGCGCAGTTCGCCCTAGCTCAGCCTGAAAAAATACTTGCTGAGCAATTAATGCTATGGCGCTTATAACAAGGACGACAAACCACCAGGCACGGCGACGCAGAAACACAAGTTATTAGTGGAGTACAACGTCTGCACCGTAGCATTTCATACATACTATTTTTGTAGCGGTTGCTACCGTTTTTCGCTGTTTGCAAGAAGGTCATCCCTCGCAGGTAATAATCTGTAAATGCTTGTCGTTTTGACTCTTGCCAATCATAGTTTTGCGTTTTGCAAGTCGGTACGCAACTCACTAAGCAGCCTGACGACATTCTCCCAGCGGGGGCTAGAGGCTTTACGGTTTCCTACCTCTTTCTCCCAGCGCCGTACGATGTCTGCAATGACGCTCAATTTCTCTTCAGCATGGCACAATCTGTTTTCTAACGCTTTCCGTTCATGCGTATCATCTGATTTTTTCTGTTCGTGCGCGCTATCAGAAATTTCCTGTTTATGCGTATTTTCTGATTTAGCCAGCGCCACCAGTTCTTCAATCCTGCCGCTGGCGTTGCCGCCAGCCTGCAACCAAGCAATGGTTTCTGGCTTTAGGGTGGTGTTGAGGCGTACCTTGCCTTGGTCGCGGTTGCGGGGGTTGAGGTTGGCAAGGGAATTGCGATGCATCCGACGTGACATGACTGTTCGGTTAATGCGTATTATTCGATATTAACATCGGATGGTTGATATGCGTATAAACCGATATTTCTGTTAATGCGTATTACGTGAAGATGATTAGTAAAACTGTCCGCTACAAGCGAAACCCTTTACATCAGCGCAAAATTTTTGTATATACTGAAAATGCGCTTTGAATGGGATGACAAGAAGGCACGCACAAACGCAACCAAGCACAAGGTCAGTTTCGAGGAAGCTGCAACCGTATGGACTGACCCGTTTGCCCTGATTGCGCCAGACCCTGACCATTTTCTGGAGGAAGAAAGGGAATGGATTATCGGTACATCGCATCAGCAGCGGGTGCTGGTTGTGGTCTACGCCGAAAAAAGGCAAGAGCATCCGTATCATCAGCGCCAGGAAAGCAACCCTAAACGAGCGCAGGCGTTATGAAGAAGAAAATTACTGAATTTCCTTTTGCGTCAGCACGGCGCATCACACCACAAAAAGTTGCTGCCGCCGAGAAAGCGGTTAAGGAACAGTTTGATATCGAGCCGCCGAAACGAGGAAGACCAGCCAAGGACGAGAGCGAACGCTACGAACCCGTCTCCATCCGGCTGCATCCCAAGGTAATCGAATGGGCAAAAGAGGAGGCAGCGGAACGCGGTGTAGGCTATCAAACAGTCATCAATGAAGCGTTGCTGAAAATGACGCTGCCGCACCAGGATGCTCTAAATTCATAACTACAAAAACTACTCATCCCATCTAAACAATTCCCCAGCCTGTCATGTACTAGGTATCTACCCGCACGCACCTTGGCTTTAGCGAAACCACCAGCGTTTTTTGCGCTGGTCGGTAAGCTGCCTTGTCTGATTTTCTACCAGCGACAGCAGCCGATTTTTTTCCTCGCGCTCGTGCTGGAGCTGCCGCTCAAAAAAACCAACTTTCTCTTCCAAAAACTGAATGCGCTGTTGCATGGCATCGGTGTCATGAGGTGTAGCAGCCTGTCCGATTTCAGACACCTTTTTCACTACACCTGCTGTTTTATCCACCCTCAACACTCCATACACTCGGTGTAGTTCCGCTGCATCAATCAGACAGTTTCCTACAGCGTCATATTCCGCAGAGAACTTACCATTTTTTAGATGTGCCTGTATCGTACTACGTGCCTTACCAGTCACCTTTGCTGCCTGAGAAATATTGAATTTGGACACCCTTCAGACACCTGTAGCAAAGTGTACGATTCATCCATTTCATACATGCATCGCCGCTACACCACAAACCGATATTTTGAAAACGGCAGGCTGGGAAATCGCCGAACAAATTAACCAATTTTCTGCTATCTTTACGCTAGTAAAGCGCACACTATACAAACCTATCGGTTTGTGGTGCGGCAGGCGTTCCCCCTGCACCCCCGAAAACCCGCATGGCGATCTACCACTGCAACGTTCAGATTATCACCCGCAGCAGCGGCAGAAGTGCCGTTGCCGCCGCCGCGTATCGCGCCAGAGAAAAACTGCACGACGACCGCACCGGACAGACCCATGACTACCGCAAAAGAGACGGGTTGTCACACGCTGAAATTCTCACGCCCGACCATGCCCCTGCCTGGATGAAAGACCGCCAAAAACTCTGGTCGGAAGTAGAGCAGCGAGAGACGCGCATCAACAGCCAGCTCGCCCGCGAATTTGTCGTCGCTCTGCCCAAGGAGCTATCGCGGGATGACAACATCAAATTGGCGCACGGCTTCGCCGAAAAAGAGTTCGTCAAGCGCGGCATGATTGCCGATGTCTGCCTGCACGACCTCGACAGCAATAACCCCCACGCCCACATCATGCTGACGATGCGGCAGGTAGACGCAAACGGTTTCAAGGATGAAAAGAAATCCGCTCGCGCCTGGAACAAAAAAGAGCTGCTTCAGGAGCAGCGTGCCGCCTGGTCGCACCACGTCAACCAGGCACTGGCAGAAGCCAGAATTCCGCAGCAGGTTGACCACCGGAGCTGGGAGGCGAAGGGCATTGAGCGCGTGCCAAAAATTCACCTGGGCTGGTATGCCAGCAACCAGGAGAAACGCGGCATTGCTACCGAGCTGGGGGAAGAGAATCGCCAGATCGATACCCTCAACGTGCTGCTGGAGGAAAGGCGCAAGCTGGAGCAGGAACAGGCAGCCCTGGAAGCGAAGATAAGAAGAAAGCAGCAATGGGAAGAATACCGCCGCGTCAGCCAGCAGGCTGCGGCACAGCAAGCCCCAGCGCAAGAGAGCCAAGCCGAAGAAGAAAAGCAACGTCTCAAGCAGTTGCTCGACCAGCAGCGCGACCGGGAACGAGGTAAGCCCCGTGCCGACGGTCAACAACCCGACCAGGCACAGGGCGCAACCCCAGACCAACAACTCGCCAAGCTGAAAGAATCCCTTGCGGCGTTGGATGCCGAGCGGGAGAAGGGGCGGCTTGCTGCTAAATGGGAAGCGCAGCCGCCCCTATCACCCGCCCCACACGAGTACCCGAATCAGGAAAGAAAGCCAGAACGAATCGCACTTGCACGTATCTCGGCTTCCCCCGTTCTAAAGGAAGGGGCGGCGTGTCACAAAACAGATATCCAGCTACCAAAAACCCTATGAATCTCACCAGACAGCAGCAGAAAATCCTTGAAGCCGGAGCGGAGATATTCGCCGATCGCCCCACCTCCGAGGAAACGGCATGGATGGCGCGGCAGCTCGTCCAGGCAACCTTGCCTCATAGCGACCCTGGCGACGTTCCGGCATGGAGCAGGACAAATGGTAATCTAACTTTAACTGTGAGACCTGGCTGGGATCATAAGAAGCAAAAATCCATAGGTTATCCCTACGGCAGCATTCCACGTCTACTGCTGTTCTGGCTTACGACGGAAGCAATTAAAACTCAAAGCCGTCGTTTAGAGTTGGGGAAAAGTTTAACTGACTTCATGCACGAAATAGCACTTAATCCAGATAACGGCGGGACAGGTGCAAAACGTAGTGATGCTAGACGTTTAAAAGAGCAAATGGAAAAGCTTTTTAGAGCAACTATCAGCTTTGATTACTCTATAGAGAAATCTAATGGCTGGCTTGATATGCAAATAGCACCAGAAGGATTTTTATGGTGGGATGAGAAGAATCCAGGTCAAGATTGCTTATTTGATAGCTGGATCGAGCTAGGAGAGAAATTTTATCAGGCAATTGTTGCTGCTCCTGTGCCAATTGATTTAAGAGCGCTTCAAGCTTTAAAAAAATCTCCTTTAGCTCTAGATCTTTATTCTTGGGCAACCTATACTGTGTTTTGTATTAATAAAGAAGGCAGAGACCGCTCTGTTTCTTGGAAACTGCTTCATGAGCAATTTGGCGCGGATTACAATGAAATTCGTAATTTTCAAACAAAAGCAAAAGCAGCATTCAAAAAAATAAAAGTTGTTTATCAGGATTTGTGTATAGAGTTTGTTAAGGGTGGGATAAAAATCTTACCAAGCACAACCGCTGTATTGCCGAAATCATTATCAAAAACAAAACGAGCGCTGCCAGAAATAAAAGCTAAAACCTTGCCATTGCAAGGAAGCTTGCTGGATGAACAACACAACGATGATCTCATCAGCGCCAAAATTTACGAGAAAGCTAGGCAGCTTGTATCGGATGCTGGCACAGGCTGGGATATCCGCGAAGTAGAACGTCAGTTTTGTGCCTACATGAAGGGGAAGGGCAGACCTGCCAGCCTCGACAGGGCTTTTCTGGGCTTTGTCAGAAAAAAAATCCAGAAGCGTCCGTAATGCTACCTTACCTTTGACTCTGTGGAAAAGGCTGGGGTTTAACAAAGTTTTCAGTGATGAAACGGTAGAATTTTTTTTCCTATATTTTTCAACAGTTACAGAACTTTCGGTGATGAAACGGTAGAAAAAAAGGTGATGAAACGGTAGAGCTACATATATATACACCTGTATAAGTGACACCTGTAGTAGGCGTGAGGTGTCTGTGGAAAACTCACTCCGCCAGTGTCAACAGGCGCAAACCACACACCCCCCCCCTCTCTGAGGAGGCGATAAAGGCGCTTCGCGCAAACCGGAAGTTTATCTGTTGGTGGCATGATTGGATCTCAAGCCAGTCGGTGAGCAGGAGGAACTGGGGTTTGGACAAAACTTTCCTGGCGGCGCGGCGGCAGCTTCAAGGCATGAGCTGCGACGGCTACGAGGTTGGCATCAGGGATGCGGCGCAGGGCAAAATCATGCATCGCCAATGGGACGGCGGGCAGGTGTTGCAGTCCCTCGGTTTCCTCAAGAGCATGAACGCCAGGGGCAACGACATCTACATCCGCCCCAGCCGGAGCGAAGGGCTGTTGCTGGTGGATGATGTGGGGCTGGGGACGTTGCAGCGGATGGACGAGGAAGGCTGCAACCCCGCCGCTATCATCCAGACCAGCCCCCAGAACTACCAGGCGTGGGTGAGGGTGCAGCGCGGCGACCTCGACCCAGATCTAGCGACGCAGGCAGCGAAGCTTTTGGCGGAGCGGTACGGGGGTGATACAAATTCAGCTGACTGGCGGCACTATGGGCGATTGGCGGGATTCACCAACCGCAAGCCGGAATACCGCTGCCCCTACGTCCTAGCGGAGCGATGTAACGGCAAGGATGCACCCCAGGCAACAGACATCCTTGCAGAAGCCTCTAGGAGGCTCGCAGAGCGACGAAGCCACCACCGAGCTACATCCCTACCATCTTCCCCTATAGACCAGCTTTCACGCCCCTTAAAACGCGATATAGACCCGATCAAATACGCTATGGCGCAGTATCTTAACCTCGCGCAGCAGTATGGGGCGGATTTCGATGAGAGCCGAGCCGACTACATGGTGGCATCCGACTTGCTGCAAATGGGGCTAGATGCCAGCCAAATCAGGGCAACCCTTGAACAGACTAGTCCCCGCTTAGCGCAGCGTAAGAATGGTCATCTCGATGACTACCTGCAACGAACCATTACAGCCGTGTTCCAGCGTTTCGGGCAGTCACAAGAGCGTTGAAATTATCCGGCACAGCCGTTGCACGCCAGATGGAACGAAGCGGTACGAACCAGCCGTGACGTTTCGTGTCGCCAACATCTGCGACACCATTGTTATTCAGATCGAGAAAAATACTTGCATTTATAGAGGGCGGTTCGTTCGCGCTTTGAATGCCGTCGTTGTTGAGATCGCTCCAGGTAAAACCTTGAATGCTAGAGGTTGGAGCCTGTTGTGCGGGAGCTTTCCGTGCAGAACCAATAATTAAAAATATTGCCGTCACAATCGTCAGAATTACATAGCCAATCTTCTTCATTACGGAGCTGAGCCGAAACGCGACAACCACAAAATATCATCCGAGAGGAGCGCGATTTTCACTTGGAGTAATTTTCGACGTGATTCTTTGCAAACTCGACTCCGGTTGCCATTTCTTATCTTTAAACGTCCTTGACTGCCGCTCGGATTCAAAAGCGGTTTGGCTCCGGCTGGGGATATCTTCGTGCCGACGAACTCTGCGCCACATCTAGCATTGCAGGGACAACAGCGTGTAAACTGGCGGTTAAAAGTTTATTTAATTGCAAG
>NZ_JAOCNC010000007.1 GCF_032860985.1 Chroococcidiopsis sp. SAG 2025 | reverse complement strand
TTCCGCCAAGGGAACGGAGCCGTGACAGTCATCGATTATCCTCAAGGCTTAAATGGTTTACCCGTGTTGCAAGCAATGAATATTACCACCCACTTAGGCGGGGGCGTACTCGATAAGACAGCATCTGGGGCGTTGTAAAGATCGTTGGTCATGAATAAGTCAAAAGTCAAAAGTCAAAAGTCAAAAGTCAAAAGTCAAAAGTCAAAACCAAGAACAACTAACCACGATTTATTACAAATGACATAGGGCGAAGCCCTTCCCGTAGGGTATGACAAATGACAAATGACAATGAGTGAATTACTACGACAAGTACGGGTTATCGATCCGGTGACGGGGAGCGATCGCCAAGCATGTGACGTGTTAATTGTAGATGGTGCGATCGCGGCAATAGCGCCACAATTGACCGATTATCCGGCTGATACTCAAGTTAAAGACTGTCAAGGCTCGATCTTAGGCACGGGGCTGGTAGATCTCTATAGCCATTCGGGAGAACCAGGATTTGAAGAACGGGAGACGCTGGCAACTCTTGCAGCTGCGGCTGCTGCTGGCGGCTTCACGCGCGTCAATTTGTTACCCAATACCGTTCCGCCTGTGGATAACTCGGCTGTGGCGTTGAGACTAATGCAGCAGGGAGCAGGGAGCAGAGGAGCAGAGGAGCTGAGGGAGAAAGATCGCTCCCGACTACGCGGCTCCGATGCGGAGGACACCTCGCCTGGAACCCGCTTCCCGACTCCCGACTCCCGACTCCCTCAGCTCTCTTTCTGGGGTGCGCTGACAACCGGAGTCCAAGGACAGCAAATGACGGAGTTAGCAGAATTGGGGGCGGCGGGAATTGTGGGTTTTGCTGACGGTCAGCCAATTGAAAATTGGGGGCTGTTGCGGCGGATGTTGGAATATCTCAAACCTTTAGATAAGCCAGTAGCGCTCTGCGCTTGTCACCGTGGTCTGGTTGGCAATGGAGTGGTGCGAGAGGGTGTTTACTCTATGCGATCTGGCTTACCTGGCAATCCCGCGATCGCAGAAACAACTGCTCTGGCTGCTCTGCTAGAGTTAATTGCCGCGATTGGTACTCCCGTGCATCTGATGCGGGTTTCTACTGCCCGTAGCGTTGAGTTAATCGCAACGGCAAAAGAACGTGGTTTACCAATTACCGCTAGTACGACTTGGATGCATCTATTGCTCGATACCAAAGCCTTGAGCAGTTACAATCCTGCTTTACGGGTGGAACCACCTTTAGGCAATCCTGAAGATGTTTTAGCCCTACGCCAAGGCGTGCGGACAGGAGTTATAGACGCGATCGCGATCGACCACACGCCCTATACCTACGAAGAAAAAACTGTTGCCTTTGCGGAAGCACCCGCTGGAGCAATTGGCTTAGAACTCGCTTTACCCCTACTGTGGGAAAATCTTGTAGCAACTGGAGAATTCTCCGCCCTAGAATTGTGGCAAGCGTTAAGTCACCGTCCAGCTGGGTGCTTGCAACAGAATGTAAATGCGATCGCTCCCAACTCCCCAGCCGAATTGATTCTCTTCGACCCCCAACACACTTGGACTGTGACGCAGCAGACTTTAAAATCTCGCTCTCACAATACCCCTTGGCTGGGTCAACAAGTCAACGGTCGTGTTGTCAAAATCTGGCTGTAGAGTCTAATTTAATTCAACTCTCCAATTCGGTTGAGAGGCCAAAACCGGACAATTGCCCGACCAATGATATTATCTCTAGGGACAAATCCCCAAAAATGACTGTCATAACTGTTGTTGCGGTTATCACCTAAAACTAGGTAAGAATTCGGTGGTACGGTGACAGGTCCGTACTGGTACTGTGGCGGAGCTTCAATATACTTTTCCTGCAAGGGGCGATCGTTGATATAGACCCGCTCTCCTTTAACTTCTACTTTATCCCCTGGCAGTCCAACAATACGTTTAATAAAAGCGTCTTTCAGGTTAGGATTATCTTTTTTAATTGTCTCTGTAGGTGAAAATACGACAATATCGCCCCGTTCCGGCTCGACAAAATGATAACTGACTTTGTCCACAATCAGCTTGTCATACTTTTGGAGTGTCGGAACCATTGATTCTGAAGGAATCCAGCGGGCTTCAGCCACAAAGGTACGAATACCCAAAGCCAAAATTACACTCAAGATAATCGTTCTGCCTAGTTCTCCAATCCACGATCCTTCGTTGTCTTGAGGAGAATTCTGCTCTGGCACTTGATTTTGGACTCGCGACATAGATGCTAAATCTTTTGTTTAGGGGGTAGTAGGTTAAAAAACGTAAAGTGAAAAATGTTGCTTGTTAATCGGATCTATAGAAATTGTATTCTCTCTATTATCAGTTATCAGTTATCAGTGACCAGTTATCAGTGGTAATTGGTAGTCTCTTCCCCAGCGACTACGCGGCTCCGATGCGGAGGACACCTCGCCTGGAACCCGCTTCCCGACTCCCGACTCCCGACTTACGACTTACGGCTTCTTTATGTCATCTACTTCTAGCTTACTCATTCGCCACGCTCGTATCCTGTTGCCCTCTGGAGAATTTCTCTTGGGAGATCTTCTGACTCGCGATCGCCAGATCGTTGAAATTGCCGCAAATATTGCCACTCCCAGCGACGCAGCCGTGACGGAAATTGACGCAACGGGTTTAACTTTGCTACCAGGGGCGATCGATCCGCAAGTCCACTTTCGCGAACCAGGACTAGAACATAAAGAAGATTTATTCACCGCTAGCTGTGCTTGTGCTAAGGGTGGAGTGACTTCGTTTCTGGAGATGCCTAACACTCGTCCGCTGACGACGACTCAACAAACGCTAGATGACAAGCTACAACGAGCTGCCCAAAAGTGTTTGGTCAATTATGGCTTTTTTATCGGAGCAACTGCTGAAAATCTCCCCGACTTGCTGACTGCTCACCCCACACCAGGGATCAAGATTTTTATGGGTTCGATGCACGGGGCATTATTGGTAGATGGAGAAGCGTATTTAGAAGCAATTTTTGCTCGGGGCGATCGCTTAATTGCCGTTCATGCCGAAGATCAAGCCCGCATTAACCAACGACGACAAGAATTTGCCGGCATTCACGATCCGGCAATTCACTCGCAAATTCAAGACAATCAAGCCGCGCTTCTAGCTACGCAATTAGCACTCAAACTATCGAAAAAGTACCAACGTCGCTTGCATATTCTCCATATGTCTACAGCTGAAGAAGCTGAGTTATTGCGCCAAGACAAACCGAGTTGGGTAACGGCGGAAGTTACGCCCCAGCACTTGTTACTCAATACCGATGCTTATGAAAAAATTGGGACTTGGGCGCAGATGAATCCACCACTGCGATCGCCTCGCGACAATGAAGTTCTCTGGCAAACTTTACTCGATGGTGTCATCGATTTTATCGCCACAGACCACGCGCCGCACACCCTAGAAGAGAAAGCCCAGCAATATCCCAATACACCTTCTGGTATGCCCGGGGTTGAGACATCTTTGCCTCTGATGCTGACACAGGCAATGCAAGGGCGCTGTACCGTTGCCCAGGTATCTCATTGGATGTCTACAGCTGTAGCCAAAGCTTACAAAATACCTAATAAAGGGGCGATCGCTCCAGGTTATGATGCCGATCTCGTCCTCGTCGATTTGAATAACTACCATCCCGTCAAACGGGAAGAATTACAAACGAAATGTGGTTGGAGTCCCTTTGAAGGTTGGCATTTAACTGGTTGGTCTGCCTACACCATTGTCGGCGGTCAAGTCGTCTACGATCGTGGCAAGTTAAATACTCAGGTAAGAGGACAAGCGTTGAGTTTTGGCGAGTAGTTGTTGACAGTTATCAGTGAAGAAAGGGTGTGGGTTGTGGGGTGTGGGGTGTGGGGTGTAGGGTGTGGGGTGTCGTAAGTGAAAGACTCTCCCCTTGTCCCCCTTGTCCCCCTTGTCCCTCTTGTCTTATCAACTCTTCCCAAGTCTTTATCGCCTCCGCCGTCTTCCCTTGCTGTGCTTGGAGAATTCCCAAGCGTAAGGTGAGTTCGGCGTTGAGTTTTTCTAGTCGAGCGAGCGATCGCTGTAGGATATTCTCTTGGTTAGAACGAGACGTTTCTGTCACTGGTGGAGTGGCAGATTCAGGCTGAGGAGTAGCTGGTACGGATTCAGGTAGCGATCGCGTTTGTTTGAGTTGTGCTAAAGCTTTCTGAATATTTTTCTGGGTAGAAGTCTTAGCTTCCCGATATTGCTCGATTGCCGTTTCGATGGGCTTATCTCCCAACAAAGCTTTACGAGCATTAGTCAAATCTTTACCCCTACTATCTTGAGGTTGCCACTCGGCAGCACGCAAGAGCAGATTGGTTTCGTAGAGTTCCAAGCGACTTTGAAATTGGGGCTGCTGCCAACTTTGCCATAAAGATGCTCCAGCCAGTAAAACTGTTAAAACCGTCAACGCACTTAAAACTACCCGCTTAATTGTCATGCCAAACTCTAGAATGCGATCGCCCTTCTTGAGCATTATGGCAAGAAACAGCCAGAGGGAAAAATTTTTCCCTAGCGATGGCGATCGCTGCAAGTTAAAATGACCCTGGCAATAAATTTGAATTCTAAACCTTAGCTCTTATCTAAATGACCACTCGTGTTGTAATCGTGCGCCACGGACAAAGCAGCTATAACGCCGAACGTCGCATCCAAGGACGTAGCGATGTTTCAGTTTTAACAGAACGAGGGCGTGAAGATGCCCTCAAAGTCGGCGCAGCCCTTAGCAATCTCAACTTTGCCGCTATCTACTCCAGCCCGCTGCAACGTGCCAGACAAACAGCAGAAATCGTTCGCAACTGTTTTGCCACGACAACACCTCTAACAGTTACAGAACAGTTATTAGAAATTGACTTACCCCTATGGGAAAAGCTAACAGTCCATGAAGTCAAGGAGAAATTTCCCACAGATTACCGCTTGTGGCACGAGTTTCCTCACGAATTCAAAATGGAGCTACAAACGCCGCAAGGCACAAAAGAGCATTTTCCCGTCCTCGCTCTCTATCAACAGGCACGACAATTTTGGCAAGATATTCTCTCCCGCCATGCTGGGGAAACTATCCTGATTGTCGGACACAACGGCATTAACCGCGCCCTCCTCAGTACCGCAGTTGGCATTTCTCCCAGCCGCTATCATTCCATCCAACAATCAAATTGCGGGATTAGCGTCTTAAATTTCAAACCTCCCTTCCCGCCTGCTGAAAGTCAAGGTCAAGGCGGTTCCGTACAGCTTGAATCGATGAATCAACTCGCCCATTTGGGAAGAGATGTTTTACCATCTTTCCGACCAAACCACCAAGGACAAAGAATCTTACTGATTCGGCATGGCGAAACTGAGTGGAATCGCCAGACCAAATTTCAAGGGCAAATTGACGTTCCCCTCAATGACAATGGCAGAGAACAAGCCCGTAAAGCAGCAGAATTTCTCAAAACTGTAAAACTCGATTTTGCCTTCAGCAGTCCGATGCTGCGTCCCAAGGAAACAGCCGAAATTATTTTGCAGCATCACCCCGAAACTCAACTGAAGTTATACGACGGACTTAGAGAAATCGGTCACGGACTTTGGGAAGGAAAATTAGAAGCAGAAATCGAGCAAACATTTCCAGGGGAATTAGAACGGTGGCGGACAGTACCAGGTGAGGTACAAATGCCAGAAGGAGAAAATTTACAGCAAGTCTGGGAACGCAGCGTTGTTGATTGGCAGAAGATGCTAGCTTCGGTAGCAGATCGCCCTCAGACAGGTATAGTGGTGGCACACGATGCCACCAACAAAGTTTTGCTGTGCCATGTTTTAGGCTTATCCACCGCTCAGTTTTGGAAC
>NZ_JAOCNC010000006.1 GCF_032860985.1 Chroococcidiopsis sp. SAG 2025 | reverse complement strand
ATCCACACCACGATTGTCAGCATCTTAGAAAAGCGTAGCAAACAGGAAGCCGCTCCCCTAGTGGAAAGCATCACGACTCTAGTTAGCGGAGTGTTGTTGCTCGTATCCATCGCCCTGTTCTTGTCGGCGGATGGATTAATTTATTTGGTGGGTCCGCAATTGAGCCAGACAGCCCACGCGATCGCTGCCGAGCAATTGCGAATTATGTCGCCGATGATATTACTGTCGGGATTAATTGGGATTGGTTTTGGCACGCTCAATACTGCCAATCAATACTGGTTGCTGTCTCTCAGCCCCGTACTTTCTAGCATCACGATTATTTTGGGGCTGGGAATCTTATATTTATCTTTGGGGAGCCAAATAATTTCTCCTGCTTATGTGGCAATTGGCGGGCAAGTTTTAGCCTGGGGAACGCTAGCAGGGGCATTATTTCAGTGGATCGTACAATTAATCGTACAGTGGCGATTACGACTTGGTACGCTGCGCCTGCGATTTGATTTTCGCTCTCCTGCCGTACGGCAAGCAGTTAAGTTGATGGCTCCGGCTGTTTTTGCTTCTGGAATGCTACAAATTAATCTGTTCACCGATTTTTTCTTTGCTTCCAGCATTCCTGGGGCAGCAGCTGCTTTCAACTACGCCAACTTAATCGTTCAGACTCCCCTCGGCATCATTTCCAATGTCATTTTGCTCCCCTTATTTACAATTCTTTCTCGCTTTGCCGATCCGTTAGAGTGGGATAATCTCAAATCGCGGCTGCGGCAGGGATTAATTTTAACGGCTCTCACGATGCTTCCTTTAGGAGCTTTATTTGCAGCTCTAGCGATGCCAATTGTCCGAATTGTGTACGAACGCGGAGCCTTTCAACAAGACGATTCGCAACTCGTAGCCTCAATTTTAGTTGCCTACGGCATTGGTATGTTTGTCTACTTAGGGCGCGATGTCTTGGTACGAGTATTTTACGCCTTGGGAGATGGAGAAACGCCCTTCCGCGTTGGTTTGTTAAATATCTTCCTTAACGCCCTGCTAGATTTTATCCTGATCAAACCTTTTGGTGCGCCTGGAATTACACTGGCAACGGTAGGAGTCAATACGATCTCGACGCTGCTGTTTTTGGGCGTGTTGCATCGAAAACTCCACGGTTTACCATTGCGGCAATGGAGTTTACCATTTTTGGGGTTAATTACTAGTAGCTTTATTGCTGGGGCAGCTAGCTGGGGGACTCTCTGGAGTTTGCAACATTTTTTCGGCAGTCAGGGATTAGTTTTACTATTGCTGCAAACGATCGCCTCTGGCTTCGTCGGCATTGGAGTTTTCGCCTCGATCGCCACCCAAATGAAATTACCAGAAATCGATTTATTGATTTCTCGACTCAAGAAGAGGGCTTAGGGGCGATCGTGAGAGCTAGGGAAGCTGAGGGAGCTGAGGGAGAAAAACTGGCAGGAGTTACGCAATTGGGTAAAGGGAGTAGCGAGGAGCGCTCAGGTAAGTCCGAATTGCATCCCGAATAATAGCGAGTTTAGCTTCGTACCAACTAATACCTATAGCAAACCAGTATAGTTCTAAGCGTAAGAATGCCCGAATTGCCAATCCAAAGGGAATTGCGTTGCGCCCGCGGGTGCACGTACTTGAGTGCGTTCTACCCCACAACACTGCTTGAACCCACGATGGCACTCTTTACTCTTCAATTGCCCAAGCAAACTCGCTCCACTGTAGCATTGTAACTAGTTCAAGTTGAGGTCATTTGTTGCCTAGTAATCAATGTCGCCGTTTGGGGCGACTATTTTAAATACTTTGACCAAGACAAGCGTCTTTGAGATGTACAACGGTTCCCATCCTAGTGATGTCAACTTCAGCGAAGGGACGATTGCTTGTGCCATCGGGGTTGACATGCCGATTGCGCTGGAAGCGGGTTAGTCAAGTCCACTGGTGAGAGCGAATGAGTTTGAGATTTTCTAGACTACACTTGCCAACTATCAAAGACAACACTCTGTGGGGCAAACTCTCTCGCCTTTGCTACGTCCAACATGGCGCGTCCGTCAACGTTTTTCGTGGCTCCATCCACCGACTTTTCGTAGAATCGATAGTCTAAGGGGATATGGTTGTCGCCTTGCGTCCATAACAATGAAATGAGGTTAATTCCTTGCACCACCCGCCCATGTTTACCCGACCAGTGGCGAGTGACTAATTCCATCTTCTTGGCGTAAAACTTATCAAGTGTAGAATCATCTACGACTAGAATTCCAGTCGCCAAACTCACATGCTGTTGAGCTTCATTCCACAATACTTCTGGCGTTGGTTCCAGACGATGTAGTAGGCTTATAATTGCATCATGGGCAGGCGAGTTTCCACTTTCTGGTTGGACTCGTTCTGCTTCAACATTGCTGGCTTTCTGTGTAGCAATTCAGTTAGTTGATATAGTCGTACTCGTTGACCTTCGATGGATTCATTCCCCTTTTACTCAACTGCGTAACTCTTGAGTTTTATTGCAAAATCAAAATATGAACCGTCTAACTACACGTCGATGGTGTAATTACGCCGTTTTGCTCACTTCAATTTGCTTGGGATTAATTGTGCTTTTTGCACTACTATATATGGGAATAGATCGACTTAGCTGGGGAATGGTGTTAACCCGTCAAGAAACTCGTGAAGTTGACTTTCTATCGCTGCTTTATTTCAGCATGGGCACCTTCTTTCGGATTGGCTATGGCGATCAAGTACCGACTGGCTGGAGTTGTCTGCTTGTTGGGTTAGAAGCATTGAGCAGTTACTTGTTAGAATTGATATTTCTGGCTCAAGTGGTCACAGCAACATTAGAACGGTTCATCTCACAGCGACTGAGAGAAAAATTAGAAGATTTCCCATCACTCAGCTCGCATAGGTATTAGTAATGCTTTGGTTGCTAGGACAATCAGTTTTGGCACAAAGTAGTCCAGTAGACCCCCAAGTTTCTGGGGATTTATCAGAACTGGCAACAATCCTAATTGTTCTACTACTCGTTGCAACAGCTGTTGCCCTGGTCACACAGCAGCTTCGGATTCCTTACGTTACAGGTTTAGTATTAGCAGGTTTACCAATTACTGAGCTATTGTCTCGTCGCATTGGTTTAGATCCTGCTCTTGTTTTAAATCTATTCCTGCCAATTCTCATCTTTGACGCGGCAATCAATACAGACATCAGGCGTCTACGCAACACGTTTAAACCAGTCGCTCTTCTGGCTGGACCAGGGGCTGTGTTTTCCTCTGCAATTATTGCTGTTCTATTGAAATATGGGCTTGGACTAGCTTGGATACCAGCGTCCCTCATGGGAGTCATTCTGGCAAACACGGATACAGTCTCAATGATTGCCGTCTTTAAAGAGATTCGCGTGCCCTCCCGTCTTTCCACCATTGTTGAAGGAGAAACCTTATTTAACGATGCTGCTGCCCTAGTTTCGTTCAATCTAATTTTGACAATATATGAAACAGGTTCCCTCACCTTCTCAACAGGAGTTCAACAACTGCTGATTGTCGCCTTGGGGGGTAGTTTCTTGGGGTTAGTTATAGGCTATTTGAGCGTACCTATATTCATTCGTTTAGATAACCCCCTTAGCAGTCTTTTACTAACAGTTGCAATTTCATTAGGCACCTTTCAGGTAGGACAATTTTTGGGGGTATCAGGTGCAGTGGCAGTGGTCGTAGCGGGACTAATTTTCGGAAATGTTGGGCTTTCACGTAGTACTTCCGCCTCCGATCGAATCACCTTGTTTAGCTTCTGGGAATATGCCAGTTTTGCTGTCAACACCTTTATTTTTCTGCTAATTGGCATAGAAATCGACCCAATGACGCTGTGGAGAATGTTGCCAGCAATCCTTTTGGTTGTTCTAGCGTATCAAGTAGGACGTATTCTCTCGGTCTACCCGCTGTTAGCCGGAGTCCGCTGGTTCGACCGTCCAATTCCCTGGCTCTGGCAGCACGTTCTGGTTTTAGGTAACATCAAAGGCTCTCTTTCGATGGCACTGGCTCTGAGCATTCCTTTGACTTTGCCAGGACGAGAAGAGATCGTTACTCTGGTCTTTGGCGCAGTACTGTTCTCCCTGGTAGGACAAGGGTTAATCCTACCCTGGCTGATCAAGGGATTGAAGCTGTCCAAGGTTTCAAGTATTAGGCAACAGGCTGAAAAATTACAAATTCAATTGATTGCTTCTAAAGCTGCTCAGGATGAGTTGGATAGCCTGCTCAAGGCAGGAGTTTTACCAAGGGCAATCTACGAGGAGATGCGGGCTGCTTACCAGGTAAGGGTGGCAACGTCCGAAAGAAGTCTGCGCGACCTTTATAACCAAAGTTCAGGGCGCTCTGCTAGCGAGCCTAGCGATCGCACCAAATTAGATGCTATTCGCCGCCGCTTGCTGCTAGCTGAAAAAGGCGCGGTGAACGATGCGCTACGCAAACGCATCCTCTCAGAGAACTTAGTACAGGCTTACGTTCAAGAACTCAACGAACAGCTTCTCAAGTTAGAAGACGATTAGCGCATGACTCGCTCTCGATATTCCATCAACTGATTTCGCAGCACACTGTTGATAGGTAATGTTCTAGATCTGTGGATTGGTGATTAAATAAAGGGTTTTAGTGTGACTTGCACTAAAAAATGAACTTTTAGCTCATTTTGTCGGTTTGCACATAAGTTGAAAAATTAACTACGGCAGAATGGCACTTTGAGCCATCACATTTGCACATAAGTTGAAAATAATTGACGCAAAAGGTGAAAATTTCCTACCCAATTCGTGCATAAAGTGAAATTTTCCGACAACTAGGGATATATAGATTGATAATTCATGCTGAATAAGGGTTTCAAGTTTTTTAAGAGATAATGTGAGCTCTCACCCCATACGACAGCATAAGGGTTACGCGGACAGAATTTTCAACTTATGAGCAAAATTTTCAACTTATGCGTCACGATTTTCACTTTATGTGCAAACCGACAATTTTATGCTTCAGAAAACCCTTAATCATTTTATGCTTCAAAGCTGTAGTCAAAGTAGAAGACCAATCTTTTCCATGTAATACACGGTCAAGGTTAAACATTACGCCTAATTCTTTGGTTTTACTATTCCTTGGTTTTCACTATTGTCCAACGGGATCTCGTTTGGGTTTGCGTTGTCCAACACGTCGGGAAGGCTTTTTTGGCGTTTCAGGTTGAGTAGTTGTTTCATCAAGTGATTTCTGTTCTACGACGTGAGCGGGAGTAATATTGGTTTCGAGTGGTGTCTCACTAGTTGAAGAATCCGTTTGTTTTGTTTTCCTTCGAGTTGGTTTTTTCTTAGGGGTGGCTAAGCGGGAAGTTTCGTTGAGTGTTGTGGAAGTCGTTTCATAAGGTGTAGAACTGACAGGCTTTGAGCGATACCTCTTCCGCTAAAAAGTATTTTTGTGATATTTATTTACCTAAACGAGAGCGCCATTCGATAACTAACAAATTTTGGCTCTAGTTCTACAGACTAAATCCCCGGCTTTGCTTCTGCTCAGATTCCCGCTGCCTATTTTGCTGTTGCTCCAGGTTAAACATATTCTTTAGCTCCTGATTCCAATCTTGAGCCTTTGGTAGCTTGCGTATCGAATTAGGCAACTGTTCCATGACTGTTTGTGCCATCAAATTACCTGGGGAGTCATTATCATAAGCAACAATAACCGACTTGTTTGGTAGCTGTCGGAAAAATTCTAGCGGCACAACACCAGCTCCATCAGTAGATAAATAAATCGTCTTGCGTGAATCAGTGCGGTCTAACACGGCGAATGACATCGCATCAATCGGAGACTCTACCAACACTACTCGTTGAATTGGGTCGCTTGATTGTCCTCCGATTTGGAAGTGAAACCATCCAGCATTTCGTTTAGATCCAAGCGCTAATCCTTTGAATGTATTATCTGTTCCGGCTGTGCCTCTCAGTGTTGCTCCAGCGATCGTCTCCTCATCTAGAGAGCGGCGAATAAATACAGCATTTTGTTTGTCATCTGCATAAACTAATCCCTGTTGATGTAAGGCATCCACCATAGCAGCAGGGAGTCGGCGCTCGCGGGTGAGATATGTTTTCACCTGATGCCACTTGCTTTCATCTTGCTTTGGAGGAACAAACTGACGTGGCGGTTCCTTTTGAATAATGTCTCTAGTTTGATAGGCAACAGCAGTTAGCGTCGCCCCTTCCCCAAATCTGTCATTGAGCCAAGCAACTGCCTGTTTGAATTCACACTGAAGTACGTGCATCGCCAAGTCAATTGCACCGCCACCACCTTTAGTATGCTGCCAGTCATAAAACTTGCTGCCAGTGATATTGATTATGTGATTTTCGTGCTTCCACTTATGCTTGTCTTTGGGGTCTGGGTCTAGACCCAGTTCATAGGCAACTTGTTCTAGAGGTAGGTCGCGGACTTTGTTGGCAACGTCTGTGTATAAAGTTTTCCAGTTTTCGATCTCCCGTTTCTGGGCGTGTACCGTGGATTCCAAATCACTCAGGCGCTGCTGTAAAACTTCCTTTTCTCTGGCAAGTGCTTTAGCGGTGCGCTCTAGATCTTCTTTTTCTTTAATTGCCCGTTGGCGATCTGCCAGTTGGTGATGAAGAGTCGCAATGTCTAGCGTCAAGTCTGGTGGTTGAGTGACAGCCGCATAGTATTCCTTGACTTCTGTGTGGGTGGCTCTGCTGCCTTTAATACCGCGCTCCAGTCCTAGTGGAGCCATTGCAATAGCATAGCTATCCTGAAACTTACTGAGTTTCTCTCGCCCACCAAACAATGCTCGACAGTTGAGTTTCCCTTTTTCATCTAGGGGGACAAGATAAGCGTGGATGTGTGGGGTGGCTTCATCCAAATGCAACTCGGCTCTAACAATCCGGTCGCCATATTTCTCATCAAGCCACTGATGCACTGCCTGTTGGAAATTCTCTAGTTGCTGCAAGTGATAATATCCGGCTCGACCAGGCTCGTCAGGTCGGAAGTATTCTGGGCTAGCTGTCAAAACCATTTCCACGCACTCTACAGCATTCTTCCGAATCGCCTGCCCGCCGATGCGCTGCCTAACTAGGGTTTCCAAGTCAGGAGGAGAAGCTGTGTCTGGTTGACCGATAAACCGGATATTCTGAATTTCTGGGTTGGCATTTGGGGTTTCCCGCTGTCGTTTGGTATGCTGTTCTGAGGCGGCGATACCCCCACCTTTAAGTTTGGCGATGCGAGCGATGGCATGAGGCATATTCTTTTTCCCAGTAGCCCTCCCCCACTAGGACGCTGGACGAGGGGATGGAGTTGATGCCCCGCAGGGCGAACGCAACAATTTTAGCGCAGCGGTGCCGTTAGGCAAAAATTGTATAGTAAGTACACATCAAACTATGGCTCCTGGGAAAAGAAATAGCAGTAGCTGCGAAGCTGTGGCTGGGATTGAGGGGATGGTGTCCAGGGGCTACTGGGAAAAAGAATAGATGTTGTAGGGCTGAGTTTGGTTGCTTTAGGTAGGTTGCTAGAAGTTAACTTATCTTTACCCGCTTCTATTTCTCACCAGGGAATAAGTCGGCTAGACTTACAGAAAGTAAGTCGGTGTTGGTATGCCTCCTAAGCAGACAGTAATTGACATTGATGAGGATAAACTCAAGTCGATTTTATCGAAAGTAGAGGCGCGGACTCCTCCTAAGCCTAAACAGGGGATGACGCTCAGAGAAGTCATTATGAAATCCAAGGCAATGATTAACAAAGCCTTGAAGCGCGGTTATACCTATGAGGAAATTGCGGCTATCCTTACAGAGGAAGGAATCAGCATTAAAGGAGCAACGCTCAAGCAGTACCTAACTGAATCGAAAAGTAAAAGAAGTAAAGCTACTCCAGCTGGGTCAGCGGTAGAGTCAACGACTGCACCGGAGCAATTGTCATCACAATCAGATATTAAACCGTCAGCTACAGCAGAAGCAGAGCCAAAGGGAGAGGCTCAGTCAGATATCAAAGCCCAGACTAAATCAGATATCAAAACCGATACGAAATCTTCGGCTAAACCTAAGTCAGTTGTTCGAGGTAAGTTTGCTGACGTTCCTAGTAACGATGAGCTGTAGTAGAAGAAATATCATATGGCAAGTAAACAAGAGCGAGAATTAGTTTCTGCCCTCAAACGACTCATCTTTATTTACGGTGACAAGGGTGGAGTAGGTAAGTCAGCAGTTGCTCGGTTATTGCTTGATATCTATCGCACCGAGTCTGTGCCTTGTCAAGCGATTGATTCCGATACTAGCAATGCAGACTTGTATCGCTGCTACAAGCGGGTAGGAGATCAAGCACAAGAGATTGTATCTGGGGAACCAGATGCAGTCGAGCGGGTAGATTTTACCGTCAGGGGAGAGGCAGATTATTTAATTGACAGCTTGGGAGATTACAGCGAATTGATTCTGGTGGATCTGCCAGCGAGATCTAGGGATGCGTTTACCACTTTCATCCGCGAATTAGATCTATTGAATGTAGCGACTGAATCCGGCTATCGAGTCACTATCATTCATGTCTTGGGGAAAACCCGCAGTTCGGTCAGTGCGCTGAAGGATGTGGTCGAACTGTGTGGGGATGGAGCTGATTATGTGGTGGTGAAAAACTTGCTGTTTGGGTCGCCGCATACTTTTACTCGCTACGATGCATCCCAGACGCGGAAGAAGGTAATTGAGCAATTGGGTGGAGTCGAGCTAAATCTCTTAGAGATGTTTTGGACTTCGTGGGATGTAATTGAGGATAACGATCTGCCTTTCTGTTGGGCGGCGGATGCACAAAAGACAATCCTTCAGCGCAGCCAACGCACGCGGGCTTATCGCTGGCTGGCAGATATGACATCAGAAGTGAAAAAAGCGTCTACTTATTTGGGGATAGGTGAATGAGTTTTATTGATGACAATTACTTAGATGGCATCATCACTCAGATGACGGCAGAACACAAAGAGAAGATCGTGCGGACGGCGAAGCGGTTAAACTTGCCGGATGATGATGTGCTGTTTCTGTATATTGGTGCAGTGGAATATACCGTGCAGTTATGTGAAGATGTCTTAGGCGGGATAAGTAATGAGCGGCAAAGAATTGAGCAGTCATCCGAATCGCTTGGACTCAATCAACAACAGCAATCCCAAAACTTAACGGAAAATTTAATTCGAGCAGGTAGAGATCTTGTCAAACAGATTCAAAGCGCTGGCAGTGCTGCCACCTCAGCTATAGCAGAGGCTAATACCGAAGTCCTGAATCAATCTAGAGCGACAGTAACAGAAGCAGCCCAACTGAAAGAGGAACTGCTGGCATACCGCGCCACTGTAGAGACTGATAGACAAACGAATAAAAATGTTTTAGAAGGTTTGTTACAGCGAATTGGGCAGATAACTGGGGGGCTGGAGACAGCGATCTCGCAAATCAATGGGGCTAACACGGCGATCGCTAAACTTCAACGGAATACAGTCTGGATTAAGTTCGCTGACTGGTTTTCGCCGCTGATGGCTTTGGCTATAGTAGCGCTAGTTGGTTTTGGTAGTGGCAGTTGGGTGATGTCGCTTAAGTACAATGATTCCACTAATAACTTGGGACGTAACCTGGTGCAATGGAACCTAGATCGTCTGCTTAAGTGCCGAGAAGACGAGAATCCTAAATGCACTCTCTGGATTGTGTCGCCAGAACTAAGGGAGTAACGATCTCGGGCGTGAGGTCGCCTTATTCTCCTTAATGGGGTTTTTCATGTGTACCATTTGAACGCTAAGTTATTTGGCACAAGATTTGGTGACGTAGCTACAAGGGTTTCCGGCTCCAAAAATTGGGATGGTTCAAATGGTACAGCCATCCATCAGCGTATTCAGTGTGTCAAATCCCCATTTTTAGAATTAACTGAAAAATTTTGCTGAAACTTATTCTGGTTAAGGTTTCTAGCCATCGCGTGGCGGCTGGTGACAGCTTCGCTGATACTGTTGGCGAATTCGTCAGAGAAAAATCAGAATTAGCTGCCTTGCGTAGGATTAAGGTAAAGACCAATAGGTAAGTGGAGGTGCAGTATGTCGATGCAACCCCAAACCATTCCTCCGATTCCAGAGAATACAGCAGCGGTTGCAAGAGCAGCTTTTCCTAAAGGCAATCTTTACCTCCAAATTCGGGATAACCTTGGCAGCATCTACCAAGATGAAACCAAAGCAATCACTATTTTCTAAACGTGGACAACCTGCTCAAGCTCCTTGGCAACTGGCACTTGTTTGTGTAATGCAGTTTATAGAGAATTTATCTGACCGCCAAGCTGAGTCGCGCTGTTCGTGGGCGGATTGATTGGAAGTATGCACTCAGTCTTCCCCTGAGCGATCCAGGATTCGATTACTCAATTTTGAGTGAATTTCGCACTCGTCTAATTGCAGGCAATGCAGAACAAGTGCTGCTGGACAAGTTGTTAGAGCAATTACGCTCCAAGGGATTGCTCAAAGGACATAAACGGCAACGGACGGATTCAACTCATGTTCTGGCTGCGATTCGCATTCTGAATCGATTGGAAACATTGGGAGAAACATTTCGCGCTGCACTCAATAGTTTAGCTGTGGTGGCTCCGAATTGGCTAGCAGCGCATTTGCAAGACGCTTGGTTCGAGCGCTACAGCCGCCGTCTAGAAAACTATCGATTACCTAAATTAGACGACGAACGAGAAGAATTGGGTCGCACGATTGGCAAGGATGGATTTGCATTGTTAGATGCAATTTACGATGGGGCTACCCCAGAGTGGATGCGACAAATTCCAGCCGTTGAAACGCTGCGACGAGTTTGGATGCAACAATTTTACGCACCTACTGAAGACGGGAGCGTGCAATGGCGCTCATCCAAAGACATGCCACCATCCACACTGGCAATTCATTCACCCTATGATGTAGAGGCGCATTACAGTTCAAAACGTAGTGTTGATTGGGTCGGTTACAAAGTTCACATCACTGAAACTTGTGACCAGGATTGTCCGCATTTCATCACTGAAGTATGCACAACTCTCTCAACAATACCTGATGATGCAGTCGTTGAATCTGTCCATCAAACCTTATCAGAGAAGTCACTTCTACCCGAAGAGCATTTGATGGATACAGGGTATGTAACAGCGGACCATATTGTTAACACTCAGGTAAACTATGGTATCGAACTGATTGGAAAAGTTCGCATCAATCCCAGTTGGCAGACCCAAAGTAACTCTAAGTTTTCTGCTGACCAGTTTGAAGTGGATTGGGATAATCAGATCGTCACCTGTCCCAAGGGGCATCAAAGTATTATTTGGCGACCCAAGATTGATAATCGTGGCTTGAGAGTCGTTCACGTCCACTTTTCTCAAGCCGATTGTCGGCGTTGTCCAGTCCGCAAGCGTTGTACCCATTCCAACACTGCCCGAAGATTGTCACTACCACCACAAGCCAAGTACAACGCTTTACGTCAACGACGGCGGGTGCAAGAAACGTCAGAGTTTAAGCAACTCTACCAGCAACGAGCAGGAGTGGAGGGAACATTATCGCAGGGCGTGAGACGTTCTGCCTTAAGGCAGTCTCGATATGTTGGATTGGCGAAAACACATCTTCAGCACATCCTAATTGCTACTGCTCTCAATTTGATTCGCTGGGATGCTTGGCTCTCAGGTATCCCACTGGCTCGAACTCGCTACTCTCGATTTATGGAGTTGAAGTCCCAAATAGCGTAGCTTTTTTCTCTGACGAATTCGCCAACAGTATCTTCGCTACTCTTGCCCTTTTAACGGAACGAAGTGAAGTGGAGGCGTGGGGAGTGTCAAATACCTGAATCAACGTAGAGTTGGCGAAAGTCCTGACTGTACGCACCAGAGGTTTGCATATATTCCATTGACGGATAGCAACTCCTCATGCGTACCCTGCTCGACAATTTGACCTTGCTCCATCACGTATATGCAATGACTGTAGCGAATTGTCGACAGACGGTGGGCGATCGCAATTGTGGTACGATTCTGGGTAATCATCGCCAGCGACTTTTGAATCGCCGCTTCTGTTTCATTATCCACCGCAGAGGTCGCCTCATCCAAAACTAGAATTAGCGGGTCTTTGAGAATGGCACGGGCGATCGCAATTCTTTGTCTTTGTCCGCCAGAAAGCTTCTGTCCTCGTTCGCCGACAATTGTATCGTACCCTTGTGGTAGTTCTAGAATAAACTCGTGTGCTTCAGCTAACTGAGCAGCGCGGACGATCTGTTGGGAGCTGGCTGCTAAGTTCCCATAGGCGATGTTTTGAGCTACCGTACCGTGAAACAAAAACACATCCTGGCTCACCCAACCGATGCAACGCCGTAATTCTCTCAGTTGTAGTTCCCGTATATCGATGCCATCAATAGTAATGCGTCCGCTTTGAATTTCGTAAAAGCGCAGCAATAGCTTGACTAAAGTGCTTTTCCCCGAACCCGTTGCGCCGACAATGCCGATATTCGTTCCGGCTGGAATATGCAGCGATAGGTTTTTCAGCACAGGAGCGCGTGAAGCGGAGCTATCCCGTTCGCCGGAGGCGTTCCCGAAGGGTAGGAAATCGCTGTAGGCAAAGGTGATGTTATCTATTTGTACTTCACCGCGTACTGTTTTTAATGATAAGGAGCGATCGCCCCCAGGAATGGCGATTGGGGTATCCAACAATCCCATCACCCTGCGAATCGAAGCCATTGCCCGTTGATACTCGTCCATAATTTGGCTTAAAGAAGCAAAGGGCCACAGTAATAGCTGTACGATGAATACCAAGAAACCGTAGGTTCCCACACTTATGCGATTGTTTGCCACAGCCACACCGCCAAAAAACAGCGTGGCGATAAAGCCCACCACAACTATGAAGCGAATTAAGGGATAAAAAGCAGCAGAAAGGGCGATCGCTTTCTTGTTACTACGGCGATAGGCATCGCTTTCTGAAAGGACGCGGCTGCGCTCGTAGTCTTCGGTGGTGAAGCTTTTAATTGTAGCAATACCTGAGAGATTATTGGCTAAACGGCTACTAATGAATCCAGCTTTTTCGCGCACATCTGCATAGCGGGGAGCAAGTTGTTTTTGGAAAGCAAATGAACCCCAAAAAATGAATGGAATCGGCAGGATGGCGAAAGCAGCAACACTAGGAGCGATGAGAATAAACGAGCCACCTACAGCCAAAACCACGGTGAGAAATTGCAGAATTTCCGTCGCCCCAGAATTGAGAAACCTTTCCAATTGATTGATGTCATCGTTCAAAATTGATAAGAGCTCTCCGGTCGAGCGTTCTTCAAAATAGCTCAGTTCCAGTTGTTGCAAATGGGTATAGGTATCGAGGCGTAATCCGTGCTGAATGGTTTGAGCTAAGTTGCGCCAGAGGCGATCGTAGAAAAACTCAAATAGTGATTCTAAACTCCAAACTAATAAAGTTAATAGCGATAGTACGGCTAGCTGTCCAACGATGTTGGTGATGCCAATTTGAGCAATGATAGAATTCTCTTTTTCTACCACGACATCTACAGCGACACCTATTAAATAGGACGGCGCAAGGTCGAAGAGTTGGTTGAGTATGGTGCAGGTTACGGCAGTCCACACTTGAATGCGGTAATTTTTGGCATAGCGTAATAACCGTAAGAGTGGATACTTTTTGGAGCGCAAATCAGAAATTGGCGAAGGTGACATAGTAAACGCCCAACGCAGACAACAGATTGAGTGACAATTACGTGGACTTTTTAGCAGGTATTACAGGAGGAATTTGAGCGAAAATTGCCAACTGTAAAAGTTTAGGAAACTTTTCCCAAGCTATATTTCCTTTACGACTCTTGATATACAATTGCAGAAATTCTAGTATTGCTGCTACGCTATCTTCAGGAGTCAGATTGACAAAGAGATATGTAGGTTTTTTCTGACTAGATACCGAGACAACACAGCCTTGACTGCAAGCCCATAAATATCCAAATGGCTGAATTTCAAGTTCGTTAACAAGAAATTTTTCCGTAGATAAATCGTTGATTTTGTCAAGTAAAAAAGTACCGTCAGCAGGCTGATTTTCTGGTCTTTCTTCAGAAGAGTGATGGCAGGATTTACAGACAAATAGGTCGGGTTTGATTGTGGAGTTAGGATATGTTGAGGTGATATTTTTAGGGCTTATTAATGGCTCGACGAACATCATTAGTTTGTTCAGTATTTCAATTTTTTTTGATAATTATTTAGTTTACACCGTTTCTGGTTTTGATTCAAACAATCGCAAATGAATAGAGTGTGTTTCGGCATAGATTTAAGTAGTAGAACAAAAATAATTATACATTTTGAAAATTTCAAATTTTGCGGTTGCTTCGTTTCTCGCAATGACGATATATATTTAATTCTTTAATTTTGTGTAAGCAGTTAGGATACATTAACTAAATATTTATACAAGTCATCAATCACGGCATCAGCCGCCAAAAAGTTTGATCCAGTCCATGTGTAACCATTGACAAGATAAACCTGCCCTTGCTGAACGGCTTTGAGCGTTTTCCATAAAGGTCTTTGTTTCAAGCGTTCAAAAGCTGCTTTGCCTTCTCGATCAAAAGCTAAGAAGAATAAAACATCACCATCTACTTGCTCTAACCTTTCTTCAGAAATGTCGTAAATTACACCCTCAGGCGAAAAAATATTTTGAGTTTCTGGGCGTTTCAGACCCAAATCACTCAGAATAGAACCTGGAAATCCGCTTTCAGTATAGGCAAACATATTGAAACCAGCACTTCCAGCAACAGAGATAGTTTGGTCTTTATAGCAATCGCCTAGCGATATTTTTAGTTTTTCAATTCGTTGGTAATAATGATTTAAAACCTGTCGTGCTTTTTCTTCTTTTCCTAATACTTTAGCAATAAAATCGAAACCTTCTTTCCAAGTCAATATTACGTCTTTAAACTGAGCTATTACTACAGGAGCAATTTGAGAAAGTAGGGGATAAATATCTTCGTTATATTCTGTAGCTAAAATTAAATCTGGCTTCAGTCGCAAAATTCTTTCCAAATTTGGAGATACGTCTATGCCTGATAACATGATCCCTTCCGTCTTATTCCCCAGATAGCTTTGAACATCTAGATAGTTTCCACTCGACTGCTCAATTGAGCGAGCATTACTGCCAATAGGCTTAACGCCCAAGACAAGCGTATGACCTAGAAAATGGTGTGTAAGGGTGACAACCCGTTGAGGGTTATTAGGAACACAGGTTTCTCCCATTGCGTGTTGCACAACTCGACAAGGGGGTGAGGGTGGTTCGGCAGTTAACATATCGCTATGATCGATCGCTGTCCCGCTACAGGCTGAGACAATCATGGCAGTCAAACCCACACCTAAAAACCATCGCCACCAAGCTTGCCATCGTGGGCATACTTTTCCTAGTAATGCTCTAATTCCGCCCTTCTTGAGGGGGGCAAGGGAGAATCTCATATCAAAACTCCCACGAAATCGTACCCTGCACCGTGAACGGCGCACCAGGAAAAACGTTCGCCTGACTAGTGGCACTTTCAAAATAATCGACATCGAACAAATTTCTAAGATTGAGGGCGGCGCGGAACCGATCGCGCCTGTAAAAAATCGCGGCATCGGTGCGGAAATAGCTGGGCAGCTGAAAGCTATTGTCTAAATCTCCTTGCCGCTCTCCGATATAGAAGAATCCCAAGCCAAATCCTAACCCTTGTAAAGTACCTTGTTGAATTTCATAGCTAGTCCACAAATTAAAGGAATTTTCCGGAACATTATTCAAACGATTACCCACGGGAAGAGTGTTGTCTTCGGTAATTTCGGCATCGGTGTAAGCATAACCCGCGATAATGTTCCACCCTGGTAGAATTTCGCCTGCAATGCTGAGTTCAATGCCTCGACTGCGCTGCTCCCCTGTTTGAATCTGAAATTCTGGATTATCTGGGTCTTCAGTTGTGACATTGGTGCGGGTCAGGTCGTACAATGCCAAGGTTGCTGAAAGTCGCTCGTTCACGTCTGCTTTGACCCCAATTTCATATTGAGTCCCGCGCTCTGGTTCAAATGCGCCACCACCAAAGGCAGTGCCTTCAACTGGGACAAACGATCGGCTATAGCTGGCATAGAGTGAAATAGGTTGAATCGGCTGATAAACAATACCGATACGCGGACTGAAAGCATCCCCCGATTGACTAGTAGTATCACTTTGAAAACGAAAGTCTTGTTCAAATAGATCGAATCGCCCGCCTAATAGCAACTTGAGATTCTCTGTGAGAGTCACCTGATCTTGAACATAAATTCCCAAAGTTCTCGTTAATTGATCGCCATCAAAAGCGTTGATGGACGATCCAGTAATACGCCCATACACAGGGTTAAATATGTCTAGCGTTGTCGGTATAATACTGGGACGATCGAATGCTAAGAATGAGCTGCTCAAGTCGATGCCCAGGAGTAGCTGGTGGTCAATTGATCCAGTTGAGAATTTGCCCGTTAGGTAGGTAGCTAGGTCGTAGTCTTCGTAATCAACAGTATTGGTAATTGCCTGACGATTTAAGGTTCGATTATCGTCGGCAAGACCATCTTCAGTAATAATATAGAACTCATTTCCAGGCTCACTTCTTTGAATTCTCGCCGAAAAAGCATTTTGTAATGACCAGTTGTCGCTGAACTGATGTTCTAACCGATAGCCTACTCTGGTAATAGAGGTATCAATAACACCGTCAGGTTCTCCAGTGAAGCGTTCGCGCGGAATTTCACCATTTGGATTAGGCAGGACTGTACCAACTGCTGGCAAGCCTTGGTAACTAACAATGCTTCTTTCTGTGTATTCGCCTTCCAAGGTTAAGCGAGTTCGCTCTCCAATATCTACACTTACGACGGGCGAAACAGTGAAGATACTGGCTTCCACAAAATCAATGAAGCTGCCTCTATCCTGGTAGCCGACATTGAGACGATATAACAGTGTTTTGGAGTCGTTTAATGGTCCAGATAAATCGATCGCACCCTCATAGAAGTCATAATTGCCAATGGTGGCATCAATGGCATAGAAGGGATCGCGTAGGGGTTGTTTCGTCACTATGTTGATCGTTCCGCCTGGATTGGCGTTTCCATAAAGCACAGAAGCTGGACCTAAGAGCGCTTCGATTCTTTCGATGTTGGGGGTAAAGTCCTGTAGTATATCTCCACCTTCTCTTAGTCCATTTCTCAGAAAATTGCCACCACTGCGAGCTGCAGTACTAAAGCCTCGAATGTTGTACGAAGCATCGCCGAAACTGTCTGGACCACTATTTGTAGTTACCCCACTTACGTTTCTCAGGGCTTCATCTAGGCTGTTAACATTTTGATCGCGCAATACCTCCTGGGGTACGACTTGAATTGATTGGGGGATGTCGCGCAAAGGCGTGTCGGTTCGCGTTCCTACGCTGGTATTCGGTACGTTATACCCATCCTGTTCCCCCGTCACCACAATTTCCCTCTGCTCGTCAGCCTCAGCCGTGGGTTGGGCAGTGGATGTACCTGGCGTAAAGCTAAAAATCAATCCCTCATTTGGAGAGTCATACAACTGCACAGAGGGCAAAGCTGCTTCCCCTGTCACCGTGACTCGAATACTGTTGGCAGTAGCCTGAGTCACAGCCACGCGAGTAATTCCGCTTGCAGGGTTATCTTGGCGAAATTCTCCTTGGGGAAGTGCCAGCACAGCGTTGGGAATATTCGCAATATACGATCTACCCAAAGCCAGAGTTACAGGCTGGAGTGCTTTCCCTTGAGTGGTTTGTAGAATTATCTCTACACCTTGATCGGTAGGATTTGTCACAACTCCCGTAATTGATACGGCTTCACCCCCCTGTTTCCCCCGCAGGTTCGGGGGGACGGAAGGGGGGTCAGGAGGGGGTGTCTGTACGAGTGTTTGAGCGCTTGTCGCCGGAAGCTCGACTTCACTCAGTTGAGGAATATTGTTGTTGACTTCTGGAATATTCTCCCCCACTTCCTCACCTTTCGCAGGAGTGCCGAGCAAAAAAGCGATCGCACTTGTCAGCAGCAGACTTTGCCACAACCTATCTAGCCTCATCGATCTCCTCACACTTAATCCCCAACCGGAGTAGTCCAGATTTCCGACCTCATCCAAAAGTCAGTAATTCTGTAGCATCCAGTCAGCTTATTGCGTAATATTTCTAAGAGTTACAGGGAGCAGTGTAAGGAAGTCTCAACCCACGAGTCTATCCCCAAACGGCATCACAGTCCCGAAACGGACTTTTTCCCCAACAAACATTCTCTTGGTGTAATGCCATACTGTCTTTTAAAAGCTGCTGCAAAGTGACCGAGATGGGTATAACCCACTAAATTCGCAACTTCGGCAACAGTCATATTACTTTCTCGCAAAAACTGCTCGGCTTTCTCCATCCGCATCTGCGTCAGATAACCGAATACGGTCGTGCCAAATAACTCTCGAAATCCTCGCCGTAAAGTACGATCGCTCACCCCTACCAATGCAGCTAACTCTACCAACGAGGGCGGATTTTCTAAGCGAGAAAAAATAATTTGTCTGGCGTGGTGAATCCGTCCAATGGTATCTGATTTTAATGGCGATATTTGGACAAAATCTCCACCTGCAAGCAGGGGAGATACTTGTAAAGCAATTAACTCCAGTACCTTCGCTTCTAAATAAATTCGTTTTGTAATTCCTTGATAGGGACAATTAAATATTTGTTGTGTCAAAAATCTGACGGCTGGAGTCATTTCTGGATAAACTAGGGTTTGCCAATCATTCTCCTTTGCCAATAACTTTAACTCGGGAAGAATTCCGCCATCTTTTCCAGGGAAAAAAGTTGCTAACAAATCGGGTGACATTTCAATGTTAATCCCTACCATCCGAGGAGAAGAAAAATGCTTTACCTTCATCTCTCGTTGAATACCACCCCCAGAAATTACTGTATTTCTCTCACTAATCCAGCCGCGTTCGTCATCTTGAATTATTCCTAAAAGGAATACACTAAATTGCAAGGGATGATTTGAAGCTGGACGGTTTTCTACGTAATCATCGCGATACTCATGGTCAATAATCGTCAGCTCAAGTTGGGGATGCAATTCAATATATCGATCGTAGCCACTTCCTAAAAAACTCGGCATCTCCACGTACAATTCAAATGGTTCTATCGATGCAGGTTGCAGACTATTTTGTGCTGCCTCATCCCAAAGTTCCTCTTCCTCGCGTGATGTGAGTGAGATCGTCATAGCTGGCGGTTAGTAGTAGTGAAATTAATGATACTATTTCTCAATTAAAGACAGAAGACTCTCTTTATCACCACTATGGCTGATTTGCAGGTTTGGTTGGAAACGCTTGGGGGTTAAGATGATGATGAGTGCGTAGACGCGGAGCGGCTTGTCTGTGACATCGCCTGTGACGAGATTAGACTTGACTTTTGACAGGAGGCGATGGCATTGAGCCGAGATAGCTGTAGATTCGGAAATTAAGGTTGAAAAAGATTATCCTGCACTCGTGTTCGGTAATTTGCTACTTCTTTGTATTTAACACCGCGCTCGGCAACAAAAATCAAGCCTTTCCAAGGCATCTTGCAGGTTTTTACAGCCCTGTCGCTGCAATGCCTAACATTGTTGGTCGCCATTAGGTATGCCAAACTGTGCTGTGTTTGTGCTACTTCTCCAGCCTACTGCTGTTCGCGATCGTCTGCCAAATCTGTGCTTTAGCGTGCGCTTTGCAGCATACCTGAAGCTAGATGTAGAGCGATAACCCACCACACGCAAGTCCGCTCCCCAGTTGGTGGAAACCATGTTTTCTCGACCTAGACATCGACATCGACGGGAGCAAAACACATCGCCAGCTTCCCACTACCAGCAAAGCATGAGCAACCCCCAGACCCCTTTTGACACCCCTTGGAAAGACGCAATCGAGCGCTACTTTGAAGACTTTATCCGATTCTTTTTCCCACAGGCTCATGGGGAGATTGAGTGGAGACTAGGCGTGAGAATTTCTCGACACAGAACTGCAACAAGTGGTGCGGGATGCAGAACTAGGGCGGCGGTTGGTCGATAAGCTAGTGAAGATTTATCGCTCTAGTGGTGAAGAAGCTTGGGTTTTAATTCATGTGGAAGTCCAGAGTCAGCCGGAAAGCGGCAAAGCCCGAGCGGATGTATGTGTACAACTACCGCATCTACGATCGTTACAAGCGAACAGTAGTGAGTCTAGCCGTGCTGGGTGACGAGCGAAGAAGCTGGCGACCCAATGAGTTTGGCATTGAGCTATGGGGGTGTCAAGTCAATTTCAAGTTTCCCATAGTGAAATTGTTAGACTACTTTCAACAGTGGTCAGCGTTAGAAGCCAGTCGCAACCCTTTTGCTACAGTGGTCATGGCGCATTTGAAAGCCCAAGAAACCCGTGACAATGCAACTGGGCGTTTTGCGAGTAAGCTGGCTTTGACAAGACGGCTGTACGAACAAGGTTATTCGCGTGAGGATGTTGTCAACCTGTTCGGGTTCATAGACTGGATAATGAGTTTACCTGAAGAATTAGAGCAAGAGTTTTGGCGGGAAGTGATTCAGTTAGAGGAGGAGAGGCGGATGCCGTACATTACGAGTGTAGAGAGAATCGGAATTCAAAAAGGTATTAGGCAAGGACTGCTGGAAGGCATTGAACTGGGCTTGAGATTGAAATTTGGCAGTGAGGGGTTAGGAATCTTACCGGAAATCTCCCGTATTCAGGATGTGGAGCAGTTGAGAGCGATTCTTGCCGGACTGCAAACGGCTGACACCCCAGACGAGCTGCGTCAAATAATTCAACGCGACGAAGAATGAGTCATGAAGCAGCTAGTCTCCTGACCTCGAATGATGAACAAAAAAATGGGGGAGGTTTCAAGCCCATTGAATTAATCTGTGGGTAGGAGAGATATCTATAAAAACCTCCCCCATTTTTTCAGATTTATCTCTGACGAGGGCGACTGGCAGCGTCACCAGCAGCTAGAGTGATGGGCGCATTCGAGCGTCGAAGCGTTAATTATGCGGCTTGGGCATGGGAGAATCACTTATGAAAAATCATGTTTGCCCAAGCCCCCCCCCATGAACAAGGCGATCGCTCCATTGTCAGAGCCAATCGATCTGGCGCTATCAGTACCACTGCCCCTGACCCAGCACCCAGCGGCGGTGTACTTGTCGCAGCTGGCTCCCAAGTCGCGGCGGACGATGCGACAATCTCTCAATGCGATCGCCTCCATGCTAACTAATGGGCAGTGCGATGCATTGACTCTGGACTGGTCAAAGCTACGCTACCAGCACACCGCTGCTCTTTTAGCCGTCTTCAAAGATAAGTATGCCCCAGCGACGGCAAATAGAATGTTGTCAGCGTTACGCCGCGTACTAAAGGAAGCACGGCGATTGAAGCTGATGGATGCTGATGACTATGACAGCGCGGTGGATTTCAAAGGCATTAAAAGTGCCCAACTGCTGCGCGGTCGAGCTTTAAGTGAAGCAGAAATTTCGGCACTTTTATCCGCTTGCATGGATGACCCCACGCCGAAAGGGGCGCGGGATGCGGCAATGATTTCTATCTTGATGGCAGGGCTGCGACGCAGTGAAGTGGTGAATTTGGATGAAACTGACTTTGACCCAAAAACGGGTGGTTTAACAATCCGCAGGGGCAAGGGAATGAAAGACCGGATAACTTATTTACCAACTGGGGCGGCGGCGGCGGTGGAAGATTGGCTGGCTATTCGTGGTGACGAACCAGGACCGCTGTTGTATCCAGTTGATAAAGCGGGTCAGTTCGCGACTCGACGTTTAACTGACCAGGCGGTGATGTTCGTTCTCCAAAAACGAGCCGCAGAATCGGGGGTGGCTGCGTTTTCGCCTCATGATTTCCGGCGGACGTTTATCACAGAATTGTTGGAAACAGGCGCTGATGTAATTACGGTGTCTCGGCTGGCAGGACACGCCGATCCTGCTACTACAGCCAAGTACGATATGCGCTCTGAAGAAGTCAAACGGCTTGCCGTGGCGAAGCTCAAGGTTCCTTATCGCCCACGTCGCCCGTTATCGGGTTAATTAGGTGAAATTTGGCTCACGCCCTTACCACTACCCTAGACTCGGACACCAGCCCAACTGCTCGTTGTCAAAGGCGATCGACGTAGTCTTCCAGGTCGGTGCGCTTCACGCGGTAGCCCCTACCGATGAGCTGTGCGGTAAGTGTGCCATCCTTAATCGCGGCGCGGAGTCGTTGACGAGAAATTCCAGACAGGGCGCTGGCTTCAGCTAGGCTCAAGGTGAGTTTGTGCTGGATGGGGACGGTGAGGCGTACTATCTCTTGCTCCTCACGTAATACCTTCAACACGTCCGCTAGGTGGTTTAATCCATCCAGCAGGGGGAGTAGGTGCTTAACTTCGACAAACTTCGACAATGCCGTTTCATCTCTGTCGGGGTTTGTCGGGGTAGGGTCAACCGCTGGCTTATAGGTCTTCGTCTCAAGGGCGGCTTTAAACGCACGTAACTCTTCTTCGTCATAAACCACGACCGAGCGAGTTTTGCCCTTCTCGTAGCGTCCGCCGATCTTCCCCTCCTGGGTATAGCGCTCCAGCGTTCGCACATTGACACCTAGGAAATCTGCCGCCTGTTGTTTAGTGAGCATCCCGATCTTACCTCGACAAACTCCGACAACTCCGACAAGTTAATAGCGGAGTTTGTCGTAGTTTACTCGCTTTAGCAAATATCGACAAACTCCGACAAGGGCGACAAAGCCTCTGTCAAGGTTTGTCGTGGTTCCCCGACTGCCCAAACTCCGACAAACCTCGCCACCAGAAGAACCTTGTCGGTTGGACTGTTGACAAATTTGACGCGGCGTTGGCTGTAGTGTCAAGAGTCCAACGAGCAACTTGAGAGAGATTTTTGAGCAACTCCGCTCGTAGCGACAGAGCTAGTAGCGATGTTTGTCGCGGTTCCATTCAGCCCTTATACAGTTTTCCCGTTTGAGTGTTGTGACAAAGATTAAGCTGTCTTGGCTAAAAATGTAGAATTATCTCCATCATGAATCCTAAATTGGGAAGTTAGTAATTAATCAACCTCCCAATCCTCAAGCCGTAGCCCTGACACACGGCTGAATTCGCCCGTGTTATGCGTCACCAAGATCAGGTCATTGGCAAGCGCAATCGCCGCTATCTGCACGTCGTTAGAACCAATGGGCGTTCCTTGGGCGGCAAGGTTAGCGCGGATTCTGCCGTAGACCATCGCCGCTTCATCATTGAAGGGCAGGGAGAGAAATAAATTCAAAAATTGCTGCTGTCTGGCAAGGTTGCGTTCGGGATGCTGGCTGCGCTGCGCGCCGTAGAACAGCTCCGCCTTGACAATGGAGCATACGGCGATGTCATCAGCATCTGTCTGCTGTATCCGCTCTCGTATTGCCTCGCTGCGTCCGTTGAGATACTGCACGCAGACATTGGTATCGAGCAGATAGATCACAGAACGTTATCCTGTTCCTCGTAAATGCCCTCGTCATCAATCACAATCGGGTCATCCTGGCAGCTTCCATATGTCTGCTCGAAAAATCCGGCAGGATAGCCCTTTCCTTGGGAAGGCAGAGCGACGGGCTGGAGCGTAACCGTCACGTCCCATTCCACTTCCTTCATCGTGACAGGTAGATCCAGATGCAGAATGCCATCTTCCCCACTACGAGAACGCAGCCTAATGGTTTCCATACGCCTTCCTCCTTTCCCGTTCATTCTATCCATATGTCATATAAATTCAATTTTCACAGAACAATAAGGGGGAAAGCCGGGGATCTCGGCTTCCCCCCATCTAGCTTCTGTCATTAATTCCTCCTGTGCCTGTGTTGGTTGCATAACTTTCGTCGTGCTAATGTTCGCGCCACATCACCCTCAAATCAAGAGCGATTGCACTTGCAGCCGCGCGCCAGTTGTAACAAGACTTGAGTTGGTTTCCAAGATCTGGTGATTAGTCTTTGATTGGGGAAAACTCCCTACTCTTTAAGGGGAGGAATCCCTATTTCGTCAAGCTCAGCTCCTCTTCACAATATAGATACATAGATAAACCACTAGCCGCGACGTTATTAAGGCTGGTATTTAAAATCAACCCTCAGCCCCTCGCCACTGGCAGGGGCTTTGGCGTATACGCTCTAAATCTGTGCCGTGTGCAGAGCGTGTCTTTTGGTGCATAATTAAAGCAGAGCAATTCTTGCAATCTTGCAATATTAAAATCTTAAAAGATTTAGACGTTTGAAAAAGGGATGAGAAAATAAAGTTGAGCAAACCTCATTATTGTTTTGATTTTGGTTACAAAGAACAAAAGCCCCGACTACTCTCAGGTGACAGGTCACGTACTGAAGGAAGTGGCGCGTCGCTTTAAGGTCTATTGCACAGAGCAGGGGCTGACTATTTCTGAAGCCGTGGAAACAGCTCTGATTGAATATCTAGAAAAAAGGGGGGTATGGGGGCAACAAGAAACTCCGCAATCACCGAAATTCCAGCGGGATTAGCCCACAGGGAAAATAACGTTAAAGGAAGTAAAGCGCTGATTTGCGTTGCCGTGAGAGGTATATTCTCTAATGAAGGTCTGTTTTTTTAAACCTTCAATTCTCAAGAAAATAGTCGCTAATAGTTGAATCGAGGCGACAAGGAGAAGTAGCCATGCAGTTATGTCACATTGAGGTAGCTTTTAGCCTATGTCTCAACCCATTCACTTAAAACCAAGAGCGTCAGCTACCGCAATCTGCGTTGGCTGACGCTCTTTCGGTTTGTATTCTGTTGTAAAAATTACCCATAAACGCCAGAAAGCCGGGACTCACCTTCCACAGCAAATATCCCGGACTTCCTGACAGCCTAAAACCTTTTTTGCCAGGGGTTTTAGTAGGGTAAATCTATTTTCAGCTATTTTTAGCCAAATAGACAACCCCTCTAGGCTGTTAATAGTTCGGAAGCGATCGCCATTCCAACCTAAAGCGAACGCAGAAGGTGTAAGTCTCGGCTCCACTAAAGGAGAACGAGATGCTACTAGAAAATAAAAAATCGTCAAATTGCACCCAAGCAGCAACATTCGATCTGAGGAATTTTACGGCTCGCCTCAATCTCCTCAAAGAAGAAAGCACCCAGCTAGTGTGTGAATGCCCAGTCTGCGGTGGACATCGTCTCACCATCAGTAAAAAGTCAGGCGCTTATCAATGCTGGTCTGGCGGCTGCGCTACTGCTGATATTCGCTCTGTGGTCGCACCCCGCACTGAGCGTCACGCTCCACAACATCGCTACCCGATTACACGAAAGAGCGCCCGAAAACTCCTGCCACCAGTACCACAAAGCACTGACCATAAGCTGGCGAAGCTACCAACACCCGCTATTGACTCGCCACAACCGCAAAAAGACTTTGAGCGGGAGTTAGGTGAAGTGCTTAAAACTACCTACGTCTACTCGCTGACACCAGATGGACAGTTGCAGCGGTGGGTAGTGCGTACCGATTGGTCAGATCCAAACAAACCATTAGGGCGTGATAAAACATTTAGACAATGGCATCGCGATGCTAGTGGACTAGCTATTTGCAAAAAAGGCGATGAAGCCTGGGAGCCTTACCGCATTGATGAATTTATCGCTGCGCTCAAGGCTGCGACCGGATTTGCGGCTGGTCTAGTGCAGGAGGGAGAAGCAGGCGTTGAAAAAGCCAGAGCTGCTGGAATCGCTAGTATCACATGGCAGGGTTCGGCTTGGAGTCAAAATGACTTGGAGCGAGCGCTACAGAAAGTCAAGCAGTCTTGTCCCAAGGCGATTTTGGCGTTCTTGCGCGACAACGATACCGCAGGCGAGAAAAAAGCTCAAGCTTTTCAGGCGGCTTGTACCCGTGTTGGGATTTTTAGCGTCGTCATCGATCCAGTTGCCATTTCTCCCGAATTGCCCGATAAGGGAGATATTGTTGAGATTTTGGCGGCGATGGACGTACCAGAGTTTATCCGGCGACTGGAGTCGGAAATTCATGCTTCGGTTGAGTCGCGGCGGAATTCAGAGCTAGCAGACGATTCCTTTGCGCTAGACATTCCAGATTCGCTCGACCCCGATACCGAATTTACCCAAAGAGCGCTCAATTTCCTTTACGGTGACAAGCCTTGGATTTGTGCTAGTGACAAGCTTTACTTCTGGACTGGCAGTTACTACAAGCACAGTCCCGACGCGGTAGAACGCCCCAAAATTGCCAGTTTTTGTAACTCCTACGCCGTGCAACAGAAGGATGGGTCAATCCGCTATCCCTACGCCAAACCAGCCAAAGTCAGGGAAGTTTTGCAATGGGTCAAGGATAGGTTGGAGATCGATCCCAATCTGCTCAATCCCCCAGGACTGAATTGTACCAATGGGGTGTTAGAGCTATTGTGGAATGGCTCAACTCCCAGCTGGCGGCTAGTAGACCACGCTCCGGCACTCTATTACACCTATGAGCCAATCGCCACCTACGACCCCAACGCCGACCCCCAAGACTGCGATCGCCTACTAGCGGCATTAGAACCAGGACAACGCGAAATCTTTTTAAGAACTATTGCCGCTTCCTTGGATTTACCCACAGTGAGGAAATACAAGGGGCGCTTAGTTCGGGGTCTGCTGCTCAAAGGCGACGGTAGCAACGGCAAGGATAGCCTTCGAGAAGTCGTAGCCGCCATGTACGGCTACAAGGGGATCACTGGCTGCACCCTAACTGACTTCAAAGCTTATGACGACGGGCGCAAGTTTCCGCTGTCTCGGCTGCGATTGAGCCGGATCAACTGGGCTACTGAAAACGCCAATACAGCTAAAGTGGACAAAATCCAAAGTATCAAGGCGTTTATCACTGGCGATACCCTCAGCAGCGAAGGCAAAGGCAAGGACGAGGAAGACTTTACCCCCGCCGGAGTCGGGCTGTTTAACGTCAACGACACGCCCAACCTCCAGGCATCGCTGGAGGCGATCGCTTCCCGCTGGGGCGTGCTGAGTTTCACCAAGACATTCAAGATTGGAGCCGACCCGCTCAAGGGAGAAATCGAAGCCGACCCGCGCTTCAAATACGATCCTGAGTTTCTCCAGCAGCAAGTGCTGCCAGCATTCTTAAATCGGGTGCTGGCTGCCTTGGTTGACTTGATGCACGACGGCATTGATTTCACTTGCACCCACAAAGCCCTGCTAGATATCCAAGCAGAAAACTCCCACCTCTTCCAGTTTTGTCAGCAGACGGGGTTAGGTTACGACCCGAACGGCACCCTCGGTATAGGTGAGCTATGGGAACGCCTCAAAGCCTGGTACATAGACAACGGCACTCTCACCATTGAAGTCAGTGACAAAGGTAAAGAGAAAAATATCTGGATTGACCAGGTGCGGAAAGGCGATGCCAACGTCAAAGGTGCAAATCAAGTCTTGGCGAGATTCATAGAGTTATTTCCCAAGGCGAAGCGCTGCCATCTGGGGAACAACTTGATGGGCATCCAAGGTTTAGCCTTTGGAATTAGCCACTTATCGCCACAAATTAGCCAGCCATTAGCCAATGAGTTAGCCTGTAACCCAGACACAGCAAGGAATATTAGCCAGTTAAGCCAGTTAGGTAATTCGGATGGAAAAAATGAAACCGAAACCTGCAACGCCCAACAGTCCGAACGCATAGAGCTAAACGATCTCGTCTGCGGCGAACAAGTGACTCAACTGGCTAATCAGCCAGATACAGTAAGCGATACAGCTTCAGTTGTGACTAATTCACTGGCTAATCAATCGCCAAAGAAGGCTAATGCCACACCAGTAGAAGCAGAGGCAGGGGCAAACAACGTTCCTTCACCATCTGCTGTAGCGGCACAGATCCTACAGTGTCAGACATGGGTAGCAGCAGTGGAGGCGATGGATTGTGTGGCAGCCGCGGTGAATCAAAAGCGAGCAACTGTTTTGACGATCGCGCTCAAACACATCAGCATTGAACAGCGCCAGCACCTAGTCCGCTTACTCGCTGCCCACATGCAGCAATTTCCACAGGACAGCGATGCTTATAGCTGGCTACCTCAATCAAGTCGGAAACTTAAACAGAAAGCGCAGTCACTCATAAAGTCCCATTAGTGACTGGGCTTGAAGCCAGGATGAGCGTGGTTCAAGTGAATCGAACGATAGCAGTTTCATATGCACTCAGCATTTGCCATGATTAAAAGTCATCTGACATCCGGTCAATTAAAACTTTCTATTCGGTTTCTTTGGACTGCACTGCGAGTAAGTACTCTAAAGCAGCTTCTAAAGTTTCAAACTGGGGTAACATCAGGACAATTTCTCTACCATTGCCAGTGTCAAGGTCAGGCGTACCAAAGCAGACTTTCCAGCCAGTGCTAAACCGCATAATGGTTAAGTGACCATCATGTTGGTTTCTAGCAGTAAAAATCGCTTGGTTGAGGAGAAATTGAATTTCTGGATTCGTGGCAGTCACAAACTCTTCTGTGGCTGTGCCGTAGTAACAGTTGATTAATTCTTCATTCAGCGTCTCCAGAGGCGGCAGAAGTTGATTCTCCTGGATAACCAGGTTATCCAGCTCGCATCTAAGACTGTTAATCGCACTCCAAGCTCTGGATGTATCAGAGCTACACCGTGCTGACTTACCGTAGTGCCGTTGTAATAATCTGTGGAGTTGTCGTAATTGGGCTTCTATTCGCTTGAGCTTAAACCCAATTTCCTTGTGCTGCTCTAAAGTTAAGCGCTGATTCCGCCGCGAGAGGTTTTTTCTGGGCATTAGACTTACCGTAGGACAACACTGTGCTTGATGCCGACTTGAGCGCGCCAGCACAACAAGAGACTTGCGTATCCTGATGTGTATGAGAATGTGGGCGCTCATCTGGCGCTAGCAGCTTCCGTGTTTCCTCATGTTATCGTAGGCGCTTCCAATGTAGGGGAAAAAGTAGCGCTCGCTGCAATACCCCCAGGCCTAATGTTAGAGTTACTGACATGAAGTGCCAACTAGTTAGAAAACCATTGCCGAGTAAAGCTTTTAGAAGAGAGACTGGAACTGTTTATCTTGATTAGCCTTGCTTTCAATCACGGTTTTTCTGTTAGTACTAAAGGCTGAAATGACACAAAATTTTTAGAACTGCTGCGCCCTCTGATGTTAGAGCTGCTAATTGACACTTGGTGACAGCAGCTCTAACATTAGGCCGAATACTTTTTAAACACTAATTTCTAGCCAAATTGAGTAGAGTTCCAACTCTTAACAAAATTCAGCACTTTCTATCATTACTTTGCCCCTGGCAGCAGCTTCCGTCACACTAACCCAAATTGCTGTTTCCTGAATTCTGTACCGGTACTCTAGTTCCACTACAACTGTCTGGTTTAGCAGTTCTGGTTGGAGGCTTGGGGGATCGAGACGGGCTAGAGGAAATGGTTGCAAATTGAACCGCAGTGCTGCCATTCTAGGGGTTAAGATCGACTCTTCTTTCTGACTCAAAGAAATTCTTTGGAAGCCGTACTTCACCGCCATATAGATGAATGACTTTGCAATGGAATTCGTTCTGCCGCCAAATTTAGTCGTAAATTCTCTTGCGGGCTTCGTTGCCCGATTTGTAGTGCTGATGATGCTGGGATGGATGACAGACCAAATTCGCAAATCAGAAAAAAGCATCATGCCTGTTCAAAAGGCAATCTTGATTGCAGGGGTGCTGTCAATTGCGAGTAGCTTTACAAATTGGCGTTGAAGCTTAGGTATCCTTTTACAGGACTGAAAGCTCCCAAGCGCGAACGACTTCGTGAGTCAATCATCATTTGGGTTGACATTGTGTTTAACTTATCCATAGATGGAGATAGGTATGGCGATCGACGACACCATTGAATCCCGATGGGGTTCAGCAGTCCTGCAATTGGTCTTGCTTTCGTTCGGACTGACGATCTTATTTGCGCTCGTCTACTGGGGAATAGATGGACTGAACTGGGGATTACTGCAAGATCGGGAGGGTAAACGAGCAGTCAGATTTTTACCATTTCTTTATTTCAGCATTGAAACCTTTTTTCGGATTGGGTATGGAACCCAAGTACCGCTGGGAGCAATGTGGATCGCTGTCACCTTAGAAGCTCTCAGTCATTTTGTGGTCGAGATTCTCTTTGTCGCTCACTTTGCGACGCTGAGTTTAAACAAATTAGTTTCGCTCAGCAATCGCACGCGCCTGGAAAACCTGCTGAATCGTTTTTAGATTGCCAACTCCATCGTGTCACTCGATTCAATCAATGGATAAGCCAAACCGTATCTTGATTTTATTTGCTCATCCGGCACTGGAAAAGTCACGAATCAATCGCCAATTGATTAAAGCCGTTCGTGGAATGGACTCCATTACCATTCGCGACCTATATGAGCACTATCCCAACTTTCATATTGATGTGAAGTTTGAGCAAGCGCTTCTGGTCACCCATGACATCATTATTTTTCAACATCCCTTCTACTGGTACAGCAGCCCTGCCATCCTCAAAGAATGGCAAGATCTAGTGCTGGAACATGGCTTTGCCTATGGTCATAATGGCACTGCCTTACGCGGAAAAAAGCTCCTTTCTGCTATTACCACTGGAGGGAGCGAGCAGGCTTATTGCCGACAGGGACATAATTACTTCACAATCCGAGAACTTCTGGCTCCCTTTGAGCAAACGGCACATCTGTGTGGGATGGAATACTTACCACCGTTTGTGATTCACGGAACCCACCAACTACAGGAGACTCACCAAATTTCTAGGTATGTCAAAGACTATCAAACCGTGATTCTGATGCTACGCAACCACGCGATTGATTGGGAGCAACTGCTGCAACACCGACATCTAAATCATTACCTCGAGCAAGCGCTCGACACGCAGGAGACACCTCTCCATGTCCAATGAAAACTTATTCTTTCAGGCTTTCGTCTACCTAGCGGCGGCAGTCATTACAGTGCCAATTTCCAAACGACTGGGACTGGGTTCTGTATTGGGATATTTGATTGCTGGAGTCGTTATCGGTCCGTTCGGGCTGCGTCTAGTGGGGCAGGAAGGTCAGGATGTCATGCGCTTCGCTGAGTTTGGCGTGGTGATGATGTTATTTCTAGTAGGCTTGCAACTTCAGCCCGATCTGCTGTGGCGGATGCGAGTCCCAATCTTGGGATTGGGCGGATTGCAGATGGTTGCTAACGTTGTCCTCCTGTCAGGGCTAGGAATCCTGTTGGGACTGTCGTGGCAAACCGCACTGGCGATCGCGCTGATCCTGCCCCTCTCTTCGACGGCGATCGGCGTACAAACCCTGACTGAACGGGGACTCATGAGAACAGAGGGAGGACAGTCCGCCTTTTCAATCTTGTTGTTTCAGGCAGTTGCCGTTATTCCTATCCTGGCACTGTTGCCCCTGCTGACCACAAATCCTGGAGAGGCGGTGAGTCAAACTGCGACATCAAGCAATACACTGGCAGGCTGGCAACAAACTCTACTGGTCATGAGTACGGTGGGCGGTATTGTCGTGGGTGGGCGATTCTTGATGCGTCCGGTATTTCGCTTTATTGCGGCTACTCGCCTGCGCGAGATTTTTACGGCGACGGCACTACTGCTGGTTGTGGGAATTACCCTGGCAATGCAAGCAGTTGGATTATCTCCAGCATTGGGAACGTTTGTAGCGGGGGTGGTGCTGGCGGAAAGTGAGTATCGTCATGAGTTAATGAGTACCGTTGAACCGTTCCAGAGCTTGCTGCTGGGGTTATTTTTTCTCTCGGTCGGAGCTAGCATCAATTTCAACTTAATCCTGGGGCAACCGTTGCTGATTTTCGGGTTAATTGTCGGAGTCTCCATCCTTAAATCTGGGGTGTTAATTGCGCTAGGGAAGCTATTCAAACTGGATTTGAATCAGAGTATCTTGTTTGCGTTTGCCCTGGTACAAGGTGATGAGTTTGCGTTTGTTTTGTTTTCTTTTGCAGCACAGAGCAACGTGCTTTCAGAGAATCTGGCAGGCAGCTTGATTGCCGTTGTCGCCCTTTCGATGCTGCTATCGCCGCTGTTTATGATTGCCTACGATCGCCTGATCGTATCTCGTTTTCTTTTACAGTTAGACGATCGGGAAGCCGATGACATTGAAGACAATGAAAACTCTGTAATCATTGCTGGGTTTGGGCGATTTGGTCAAATTGTCGGACGGTTGTTGCTCGCGAATGGCTATCCAATTACCGTTTTAGAGTATAACCCAGCCCAAATTGAGCTATTGCGGCGCTTTGGCTGGAAGGTATTTTATGGTGATGCCTCTCGGATCGATCTGTTATATGCAGCTGGGGCAGCACAGTCTAAACTTCTGGTCGTAGCGATCGACGATCGCGAGCAAATCCTGGAGATTGTAGACTTGGCACGTAAGCACTTTCCGCACCTCAAGATTTTAGCGCGGGCGATCGATCGTCGTCATTCCTACGAATTGATTCGCCGTGGGGTAGATGTGATTCAACGCGAGACATTTGGGTCGGCGTTAGATATGGGCGTTGAGGCATTGAAGCTATTGGGAGTCCGAGCCTATAAGGCACATCGCGCTGCTCAAACCTTCAGACATCATGATGAAGAAGCATTGTATGATATGGCTTCTGTAGAAGGAGATGACACCGCTTTGATGGCACGCTCTCGTCAATTAGCACAAGATCTGGAGCGAATTTTGCAGTCTGACGAACAAGAAATCGCCCATGACGATCGAGCTTGGGATGTCCTAGCTCAGCAAAGAGATGCTATCTGAGACGTGCAACAAGTCAGAGCAATCGCTGCAATTGCTAAATAAAAATCTAGATCCAGTTTCATGAAAACTACTTGCAACCTTCCACAAAATCAATCACTTGATGTAAAGACCCTGGTTTGGTCACAATCAACATAGTTGAATCGGGTTCCAGTACCGTACTACCGTTAGGAATCATCAGATTCTCGTGGGGATGGGGTTGATAGCCAATAATTAAAGAACCTGCGGGGAACCGGGGATCTCGAGCAATTTCGGCAACGCTACGATTAGCAACATAACAACTTTCTGGAATGGAAAGTTTCAGTACCTCAATCTGCCCTTGCTCAAAATGCATCATCGATTCTACTTGCGGATACTCGATCGCATTCACCATTGTGGCAACTGCCAAGTCAACAGTACTGACAATATGGTTGGCTCCTGCAAGGCGTAGCGGTTCGGCAAAGTCGCGATGTCGCATTCGTGCCAAAATGTGGGAAGCTCCGTAGTGCTTGGCAAGAGTCACCATTGCCAAATTCAAGGCATCATGGCGAAGGACAGCTGCTACAGAATCAGCTTTGCGAATCCCGGCTTCTAACAAAACTTCCGTATTTACCGCACTTCCTTCAAAAGCCATCACCCCCACTTGTTCGCGGGCATAACGGCAAGCAATAGGATCGATATCAATAATGGCTACGGTATGCCCTAGTTCTACAAGGCTTTGCGCTAGACTTAGCCCCACTAAACCTGCTCCGCCAATGAGGACGTACATTGTTGTTTCCTAATGCTACTAGTTCTAATGGATTGTGTGTTTGTTGAATTTTCCACCTCCTCTGCCATTGATTGAAGCAGCAATCAAGAAATTGCGTAACCAGTTTGGATGATAGTAGAAACCGTTAAGTTGCTCAAATGGGGAAACGGTATCGGTGGGAGAAGGTTGAGAACGACGACTATAGGGATGAAAGTTCCATAATATCGCCATTGCGCGTAGAGCAAGATTGGCAGAATCTTGATGACCATGAAAATACTGCATTGAAAACAGGATACGATTCTGATAATTCATCAAGCGATCGAGCATATTGCTGGTACGATGGGCTTCGGGAAAATCATAGGCAATTGTGAATTGGGGAGCTTTAACGGAAAGATGAAGAATTTTCGTGACAATGGTTTCAGGTAAGGTTTGAGCGATAGCCCAGGCTTGTAAGTGCTGAAGTCGTTCCATAAACTCTGCTGCTGATGTAGCATGATAGATGTTCCAGAGTTTGCCCATTAACGTCTTAAATAGAGTTGCTTGAGAACGGCAGCGTTGTCCAATTGCCAGCACTGTATGCAAAAAGCACAGGAGCAGGGTAACTCCAGGAAATAGCTGTTTCCAGGCTGCTTGAGTTGCTTCCCACCCGTCGGTGTTGACCGTTTGCGGTTGGTAATCTGCTTTGAGTTGCGTCGCTTCCTGGGCAAACACTCCATAAGCCGCTTGTAAATCTTCAGTTGCCGCCGTGGCTGACAACTCGGCTCCTAAAATACAGCCTGCTGCCACGGTCGTCGCTACATAGACACGCTCCCCCATCCACCAGGTATGCTTCTCATCGCTTAACAGGTGAGGGGGGAATCGCTTCCCCGTCTTTGACGGTAGTGCCGACGATTGAGGGGCGACCCAACGCTAATGAGGCTCGATACCAGTACATTGAGTCTTTCCCCATCACGTAAGCAATCGCTTCATAGGGTACGCCAAAGGAGCGCAGATACAAGCCCTTCTCCACCGCTTCGGTTTTACCAATCATGTAAGGCATGACGAAATCGGGGCGCAGTTGATACGCTTGTCCATTTGCAATCAACCGAATCCGCCGACTGACTAACCCTAACTTGGCAGAAGTGCGAAACCCATGAAAACAATAACCTGCCTCAATCTCAGCCGGAAACAATTCCCCATGTTGCTGAATTTGTTGGTCGAGATATTTGCGAAACGCTTTACGGTCTTTCACCAACTTCTCGTAGTCAACGCTATCAGCAATTGGAAGACAGATTGTCTTGTCCCCAGGAACGCTTGAAACAGTCTTGCTCATTAGCACCTCCCTCATCCCTGATTGAGTTACTCTTGAGCCTACCAGATTTGCCCTTTGCTCTCTTCAAAAACACACAATTAATTAGAATCAGTAATGCTACTGTTCCTTGCTTTACTTTAAGGGCTAGCAAACGATTAGATTGTATAGCCCTACTGAGTTGTGTTAGGACGTATAGTAAGGAGAAAAGAGCAATTGGAAACTACCATGCCTGCTCCCTACAGTGAAGACCTGCGCCAAAAAGCAATCGCGGCGGTAGAACCAGGAGAACGCAAAACGGATGTGAGTCGGATGATGAACATCAGTCGCAATACCTTAGACCTGTGGCTCAAACGCAAAGAACAAACCGGGAACTGCCAAGCAATTACCAATTATCAGCAGGGTTGTAGACATAAAATCAGCGATTGGCAGAGGTTTCGAGAGTTTGCCCAAAAGCATGGGGATAAGACGCAAGGGCAGATGGCACAGTTGTGGGGCGACAATGTGACACAGCAAAACATTAGTGATGCCCTGCGGAAGATTGGAGTCAGTCGAAAAAAAAGACATACGGATACCGAGAACGGGATGAGTTGAAACGTCAAGCTTTTCAGGCGCAATTGGAGACAAAATCTGCTACTCAAATCGTGTATGTTGATGAAGCGGGCATTGATAACCGAGATGACTACCCCTATGGGTACTGCGAAGTTGGACAACGCTTCTATGCTCTCAAAGAGGGTAAACGCACTCAACGAGTCAGTTGGATTGCGGCGCTGCGCCAAGGAAAAGTGTTTGCACCGATGACTTTTGCTGGCTCTTGCAACCGAGATTTGTTTGAGATGTGGTTAGAGGAGTGTCTTCTACCACAGTTGCACAGGGGTGATGTCATCGTCATCGACAATGCCAGTTTTCATCATTCCCAAGCGATTGAGGAAATCGTGGCAGCAGCTGGCTGTGAGCTATGGTATCTACCTGCTTATTCTCCAGACTTAAACAAGATCGAGCATTGGTGGTTTGTGCTGAAGAATTGGATGCGGCAACGTTGGGATGAGTTCGATAACTTTCGCGATTGTGTAGATGCCGCCTTCAAATTCTGTCCTAACGTATATGCGTAGCGCTATACTTTAAACAAATGTAAGTTTGCGCGCACCAGAAGTAGATGAGTTTTCTATAGCAGCCAATGCAATGTCTGTGCTCACCTAAACATAGCAAGACGAGTAGAGGAAGCCTATGCTGCTTCTACCTTAAATATCGACAAACCTTTACTGAAGCCTTCGATCCACTTTACGAGCGATGGCAAGTGAGCAACAGCTCATCAAGCGGTCTAAGCCATGCTTCGGGGTTTGATTGGTAGTTCAACCTGAAAGTTCGAACCTTTACCTACTGTACTTGCTACATGAATTTGACCGTTATGGGCTTGAACAATTTGTCGAGCGATCGCCAATCCTAACCCAAAGCCGCCACTATCTTGCGATCGTTCTGTGTCAACTCGGTAAAAGCGATCGAAGATATAGGGTAGATCTGCTTCTGGAATTCCAATACCAGTGTCGATGACCTGGATGACTGCCCAACCTGGATGGGGGACTAAGCGCAACTGCACAGTTCCACTAGCAGGAGTGTATTTACAGGCATTGTCGAGCAAATTTTCTACTGCTTGCCGCAGTAAGTCTGGGTCAGCCCATAACTCAATTGGTTGCTCGGATAACTCATAGGTTAGACTGATGCTTTGGGACATTGCTCGCTCCAGATATTGTGATGCTAAATTCTCCAGCAGATCGTTGAGATTTAACAGCTTGAGAGATTGAGGCAGAATTTGCCCTTGTTGACGAGCTAATAGCAATAAATTGTTAACCAAAGTCCCCATCGATTTAGCACTATCTATAATATTTTCCAACGGCTGATGGTATTGCAAATCGTCCGCTGCTATCATTAACGCAACTTGGGCATTGGTAAGAATGGCAGAGAGCGGCGAGCGTAACTCATGGGAAGCATCAGCAGTGAACCGTTGAAGTTGGTGATAGGATTGTCGAATCGGCTGCATCGCTGCTCCACCAAGCAACCAACCTGTCAGTCCGATCGACCCCAGTGCTACAGGTACAGCAAGAGTTAATACAACTTGAAACTGACTAAGACTGTTTTGAGTCTCTGCCAGCGGCATGGCAACTTGAAGATAGCCAAGTATCCCGTGCCGTCCTTCAATGGGCAACGTGACTTGACGAAGCCAGAGTTCGTCTTCCAATAGCGGATCGACAGATTTAATCGTGAGAAATCCAGGGGATACATTCAACTGCTCTGGGGGAGGAGTACCGAAAAATCGAATCGACTGCCCTTGAGGGTTGTACCACCGAACGTAGACTAAATTTTTATCCAAGGGGTGAGAACCGCTGCCTAATAGCGGTACATTGCTCAGATCGACTTGTTTGTGCCCTTGACGCCACTCATATTGCACGCTAGCTGCCATCACCCTTGTTCTGTCATATAGCAGCCGATCTAAAACATCTAGTTTGTCTTTAATTTCAAAATAATAAATTCCCCCAGCGAAGACCACGAGAATACTACCCATTGAAAGGGTGAACCAACGAGCTAGATTCCGACGACTGTGGTTGAACACTTTTCAAACTTCAAAGTCAATGCTTTTGAGGAACAAGACGATAGCCCATACTATAAACAGTCTCAATCCAATCAGCTGCTCCCACCGCCTGCAAGCGTTGACGAAGCTTGCGAACCAGAACAGTTATGGCATTGCTTTCTGGCTCAGTCCCCCACTCCCATAACGCTTGCTCAATCTGGTTGCGAGTCAAAACTTGTCGGGGATGACGCATAAAGTACTCTAACAACTGAAACTCTCGACTGGAGAGAGAAACGACTTTGCCTTGTCGTTCCACAGCCAGCGTGTCGAGGTGGAGTTGGAGATCGCTAAGGCAGAGAATATCTGCCTCCCAGAGGGGAGATCGCCGCCGCAATGCCCGCACTCGTGCCATGAATTCTACAATGTCGATTGGCTTAACCAGATAGTCATCTGCTCCTGCATCTAACCCAGTTACTTTCTCAGGTGTGGTATCTCTGGCTGTAATCATCAGCACCGGAGCAGTTTTACCTGCTGCTCGATACTGGCGACAGAGATTTAACCCACTGATGTGGGGTAACATCCAATCTAAAATCAGTAGGTCATACTCTTTTTCAGATAAGAGCCACTGAGCGGTTTCCCCATCCTTCACCCCGTCCACGCTATGTCCTGCTTGGGAGAGAACGATTTGAAGGGGCATCAATTGTTTAGGGTCATCCTCAACCAGTAAAATTCTCATACCATTCCAGCAAGATTCTCATCCCATTGCTGTTGCGCTTTGCTTTATCAGCATAGAATTTAATGTAATTAGCACATCGTCTATAGGTAAGATTTCAGGAGGGCGATCGCGGCATTAGAGTGCAGATCCGAGCGGATTTATGAAATGAATGGGACAAGGTGAAGCGTGTGGCATGGGATTAAACGTTGGCTACAAGTGTCAGGGATAGAGTTTTGGTTGCCTTTACCATTTGTGGCAGCTGGATTCTGGTTTGTCTGTAGTCTCCTGGCTGCTCAGGAATTAAGCCGCTCCTACAGTACAAACAACAAACTCCAATCAGATACTCAATTGGAAGCAAAGGTATCGGTAAACGTATTGCTGATCAATGCTACTATCAACAGAACAAAGGGAGTGACTCAGGTAGAAGTGGAGACAGCGGAACCGATCCTGAAGCGATTGGAATTGGAACTGCCAACAATAGAGGTCGAGCGGATAGAAACGGCGATCGCTCAAGAACTAGGATTATCCCGACAAAATATCAGGCAGTTAGTACGCTACGAAATCATCGAGTGAAGTTAGTTTCGCTTTAATAAAAGCTTTTTTGAGCTGAAGCAATAACACGAGCTTTAGAGGCATTTAAACGCCGCAAACCATTCAAATCCAAATAGCTAAACCCAACTTTCGAGAAGAAGGGCAGGACGCAGAACAGGAGTGTCTCAATCGTCTGATTGACCCAACCCAGCCCCGAAGGACCGATCAGCCAAGTAATTGGGTAGCTAATCCACAACACTGTGAAGTAAGTGACGAGTTTGTCATAGAGTTTTGATAGTTCCACACCTTGCCCGCGAGTTTTGGCGCGTAGAGGCAGCCAAATTCCCCAAAGCACGATTGAAAATGCGGCTACGCCGCAGGCATACCACAGATATCTCATCCAATCCACAGTAGACAAATCAGCTACTAGCCCAGTCACCACCACGATCGCTTGAGTTCCCATCAGAGAACCAATTAGAGTCCAGTCTTTTGCAATGTAGTACATCGCTGTCCAAGAGAGTGCCAGCAATAGCAAGGGGGTAGTCACAATCCAATCAATATAACGAGCATAGTGAGTAATTTGACCTGCCACTTCCACTTTTCCCTGACCTAATGCCATTGCCATGTATGCCAAACCTGACCAGATCGGAATGAAGCTAGCAACCAAATACTCGTACTTGGGAACGCCACGCGGGTTGGTGCCCAGTGAAATGAAGTAAAGCGCCCCGATCGCCATTGCTGCTACATAAATCCAGTGAAACGTTGCCTGCAAGTCCATAAGCTACCTCCATTGGCTTGCCTATTAGTCTTGAGGACAAATGTGATCCAAAAGTGAGCAACGTCAACGAGTCGATCATATTTCACTCACATTTGCAAACGACGCTAGAGACAACGTGAAGCAACAGAAAAACCCTTGACTTAAATCATCTTTAGTTGCTCTCTCGTTGCCATTTTGCGTGAAGGAAGTGCTATGGCAGTAGCGGATGTAGAGAAATCAACCAAACACCTATGGCATTATCTTGCTATAGAGGAAGTTGCTCGGCTTTTAGCAACCGATCTTGAAACGGGTCTATCTGCCAATGAGGCAGCAGAACGGCACGATCGCCTGGGTCCAAATCAGTTAACAGCGAAAAAAAGAGAAAGCGCCTGGTTACGATTCCTCCAGCAATTCAATCAGCCTCTACTTTACATCTTGTTAGTTGCAGGGGTGGTGACTGCATTTTTGCAAGAGTGGATCGATTCAGGCGTGATTTTTGGTGTGACTCTAATCAACGCCATCATTGGCTTCGTTCAAGAAGCTAAAGCTGAGAATGCGATCGCCGCCTTAGCAGAATCCGTAACGACGGAGGCAACCATTGTACGAGATGGTCAAAAGCTGGTCGTTTCTTCTAGCGATCTAGTTCCTGGCGATCTCGTTTTGCTATCCTCCGGTGACAAAGTGCCTGCCGATCTACGGCTGAGCGAAATTCGCGATTTACAAGTGGATGAGTCTGGCTTGACAGGAGAATCGGTTCCGGTTGAAAAAGATCTCAAACCGCTGCCTCCGGAGACTGCTCTAGCAGAACGGATAAATATGGCTTACACGGGTAGCTTAGTCACTTTCGGTCAAGCGCGTGGGCTAGTTGTGGGAATTGGAGAGATGACAGAAGCAGGACACCTCTCCCACTTGATGCAACAGAGTACAAGTCTAGAAACCCCATTGACTCGTAAAATTGATAAGTTTAGCAAAACTCTGCTGTATGTCATCTTGGGGTTGGCTGCATTCACCTTTGCTGTGGGAGTTGCCCAAGGTGCATCCTGGGTTGAGGTGTTTAAAGCTGCTGTCGCTTTAGCAGTGAGTGCAATTCCTGAAGGCTTACCAGCTGTTTTAACCGTTACTTTGGCGATTGGCGTTTCACGGATGGCGGCTCATCACGCCATCATTCGCAAGTTACCAGCGGTTGAAACATTGGGTAGTACAACGGTAATCTGTTCCGACAAAACAGGGACGCTGACTGAAAACCAAATGACAGTTCAAGAGATTTATGCTGGTGGACAACGCTATACGGTCAGCGGTGGGGGCTATGCACCGCATGGAGAGATTTTCCTGGACGAACAACCTGTTGACTTGGCGAATACACCAACTTTATACGAATGCTTGCAAGCAGGATTGTTGTGCAATGACTCGCATTTGAAGGAAGAGGATGGCAACTGGGTAGTGGTTGGCAGTCCTACGGAAGGAGCGTTGGTTGCTGTAGCTCGTAAAGCAAGTTTAACATCGCAATCTTTGGAACAGACACTTCCCCGACTCGATACGATTCCTTTTGAATCTCAGTTTCAGTACATGGCAACCCTGCATGACACCAGATCGGAAAGGTCGATCTATATCAAGGGTTCAGCCGAGGCGATCCTCAAGCGATGCTACCAAATGCTCGATACTCATGGAGATAGGATTGCAGTCAATTCAAAGCAGATAGAGCGATCTGTAGATGAGATGGCGAAGCAAGGGCTGCGGGTACTCGCACTTGCCAAGAAAGTTGTACCGCGTTCGCAGTCTTCAATTGAGCATTCTGACATTGAGAAAGATTTAATTTTTCTGGGACTGCAAGGCATGATCGACCCACCTCGCCCAGATGCGATTGAAGCAATTCATTCCTGTCAGTCGGCTGGTATCCAAGTCAAAATGATTACGGGCGACCATGCAATGACTGCGGCGGCGATCGCCCAGAAGATCGGGCTGAACCAAAGCGAAGATGCTCCCGTTTTCACGGGTCAAGATCTCAGCCAAATGGACGAGCGGGAACTGGCAAATGCTGTAGAGCAGAGCATGGTATTTGCTCGCGTTGCACCCGAACAAAAGCTCCGCATTGTTGAGGCGCTTCAATCCAAAGGTGAAATTGTGGCGATGACCGGAGATGGAGTCAACGATGCCCCAGCCTTAAAGCAAGCCGATATTGGGGTGGCGATGGGGATCGCTGGTACGGAAGTAGCGAAAGAAGCGGCTGACATGCTCCTGACCGACGATAACTTTGCCTCAATCGAAGCGGCAGTTGAGGAAGGACGCACGGTTTATAAAAATCTGCTGAGAGCGATCGCCTTCATCTTGCCTGTAAATGGTGGAGAATCGATGACGATTTTGATTGGGGTACTTTTGTCAACGGCATTGCCGATTCTTCCGGTGCAAATTCTTTGGTTGAATATGGTTAGCTCCGTAGCTTTGACAGTACCTTTAGCATTTGAGCCTGCCTCTGTTGGGGTCATGCAACAACCTCCTCGTCCGACGAACAAACCCCTTCTATCGGGTAGCCTGCTGACACGGATTCTGACAGTCTCTGTTTTCAACTGGATTGTAATTTTTGGCACGTTTGAATGGATCGTTCAAACCACAGGCAATGAAACTTTAGCTCGGACGATGGCAATTCAGGCATTGGTTGCAGCAGAAGCTTTTTACCTGTTAAGCATCAGTCGATTTATCCCAGCGCTCTTTGCCAGAATACGCGGTAAAGATGAATCCATTGGCTATGCTGTGGCGGTCGGCATTGGTTGTGTATTCATCTTCCAAACGCTTTTTAGTCAATGGAGCGTGATGAACCAGCTATTTACAACTGAGGCACTGAGCTTAATTCAAGGCTTAACTTGTATTGGTTTGGGAATCCCGATGATTGCTCTAGCAGCCCTGTTAAAGCGTTTTGCACCTCTCAAGTAGCCTCTCTATAGCGCGGATTGCTTGGCAACTATTTTCCAACTCTACTGGTAGAGAGTATTCACCTTTACAGCATCAAACTTTCAAAAATCAATATGACCGATCGTAACCTTAAACATGGTATTGGTATATTTTCTCATCGTCAAAACGCAGAACAGGCACTTACCGAGCTGCAAAGCATTGGCTTCCCCATGCAGAAGATTTCTATGGTGACAAAAACCCCCGAAGGCGATGAGATTCTAGGTTGTAATGTCATTCAACGACCGCCAATTACACGAGCTGAAAGTGCGATAAAAGGCGCGCTTGCAGGGAGTACAGGAGTAGGATTAATGACTTTAATTGTTGGACTGGGCATCTTGCTAGTCCCTGGAGTGGGTCCTGCCTTGGCTGTGGAAAGTATGGTAGCGGTTATTTTAGGTAGTGGAGCTGCTACAGTTGCCGGCGGACTGCATGGCGCGCTGCGAGGTTGGTTTGTCCCCGAAGAACAAGCCAGATTTTACAGCGAGCGATTTAACCAAGGAGATTACCTAGCGATCGTAGAAGCAACAGAGGATGAGATCCAAAAGGCTGAAGCTGTTCTCAGCCATTGGGGAATTCAGGAGTGGCATATTTATAATGTTCCCTAAATAGTTTTCAGAAGTTACGCAGTCGATTCCCCAACAGAGTTAAAAAGAGGACATTAGTTTCCCCCCCCCTTGTATCTTAGAAAGTGTGGTAGACCGATTCCCCCTAGGTTAACAAAACCGTAAAAAAGCATGGGTCACCACACTCCTAATGACAAGCAACTCGAACAGTCGTCTGGGACTTAAGATTCCGCATCGGCAAGGTTGAGTCTATCAGTGGGAGATCGCTAGAAGACGAGGTAATCAAATGGACAAGGTGACATACTGGGTAGGTATCGATGTCTCCAAGCATTATTTAGATGTTTACATTCGCCCTAATGGTAAAGCATTTCGGCAGCCAAATACAGAACAGGGCATTGCCACTGTGGTAGAACACTTACAGGCGGTGCAACCAGAATTAGTGGTTTTGGAAGCCACTGGTGGAATGGAAGTTCCGGCAGCAGTAGCCTTGAGTAGTGTAGATCTAGCAGTGGCGATAGTTAATCCCCGTCAAGTACGGGACTTTGCGCTCATCCATAGGCAAACTGGCGAAGACAGATGCCATTGATGCAGCAGTATTAGCGCACTTTGCCGATGCTATCCGACCCGAAGTCAGAGCCTTACCCGATCTCCAGGCACGAAAACTCGGTGAATTAGTCACTCGTCGCCGCCAGGTAGTAGAGATGATTACAGCAGAAAAAGCTCGTCTGCCAGGAATGACAGGTGTAATGCAACAAGATATTCTTGCTCATATCGAGTGGCTACAGCAGCGACTTAATGATTTGGACAAGCAACTGCAAACATTGATTCGTCAAACGCCTGCTTGGTGTGAAAAAGTAGACTTACTCAAAAGTGTACCTGGGGTAGGAGATGTTCTCTCCAGCACATTGCTAGTAGAACTACCAGAATTAGGCAGTTTGAGCCACAAACAAATCTCCAATCTAGTTGGGTTAGCCCCTCTCAATCGTGATAGCGGTCAAATGCGTGGCAAACGTACAATCTGGGGTGGAAGGGCGCAAGTGCGAGCAGCTTTGTACATGGGGACTTTAGTGGCAGTGCGATTTAATCCTGTTCTCAAGCAGTTTTACGAACGTCTCCGCCAGAAGGGAAAACCAGCCAAGGTAGCTCTAACCGCTTGTATGCATAAGCTGTTGATTATTCTCAATGCAATGGTGAAATCTCAGACTTATTGGCTTGCTCAAGCTGTTAGGTAATTTCGACAGATGAACTTGTTTGCATTTAGTTCTGGAATTTCATGGCAGGGGGCTTGATTTTTAAGACAGTCGCTTTTTTGTTAAGGGAGTATAGGGGGGATCGAGATCTGAAACTTCAAGTGCGTAACTGCTGTGCTCCCTCAACCCCCTCAGCTTCCCTAGCCCCGAGTCCCTAGTTGTGTCCAATCAACCAAAATCTCGAACTTTAGCTGGAATTGCGGGGATCGTTGCAGTAGCAACCCTGTTGAGTAAATTAGTTGCCTTGTTTCGCCAACAGGCGATCGCGGCGGCTTTCGGTACGGGTATAGCTGCTAACGCCTACAACTATGCCTACATCGTCCCTAGTTTCTTTTTAATCTTGCTGGGAGGTGTGAATGGTCCA
>NZ_JAOCNC010000005.1:300000-381795 GCF_032860985.1 Chroococcidiopsis sp. SAG 2025 | reverse complement strand
GCTGCTTTCCTTAGCAAGCAGGCAATAGCAGCATTCAAACAAAGAGATTTTGCTCAGGGAAAGCAGTTGATGGCACAAGCAGTTTCAGCTTCAAAAGACTGCCAACGGCTAATCCAACAGTATCAGGAATCGGTAGGTGTTAATCCATAACTGACTTGTTGCAAAGGTTGTCGAGCGCGATCGCCCTAGTCGCCCTTTGCAGTTACGAGATGATGCACGACCGAGCTGAAAACACCAGAGACCAAACCCCTGCCACTAGAACGGGAACCGCAGCAGCTTGAGAGTGGCGCGTCAATTACTTAGCTGCGAGCGCATCTTGTGCAGGAGTAGCGAGTACGGTTGCGGCGATCGCACTTGTCTGTTAATATTCCTCCCAACTGTACCTAATCCTAATTTATCTGTTCTCCATGCGATCTCTTGTCATTTCTTATGCAAGAACGCCGATGATTACACTGCTCGTTACCCAATACAGAGATTTTGTTGTTTAGTTGCAAACAAATATAGCGAGCGATCGCGATGAACGCAGCGTATCGCATTTTTGTTAAGTAGTAAGCTATCGTAGTGATTTCAGATAGACAGAAAGTCGTGCTAATTTTATAATTCTTAGGACAGGAAAAGATACAATTTTTCAGTCAACATGTGCTTGATTTATTAAATGCCATGAAACAACAGTTGAAGGAAAAAAGGACTCGGCAGGGATTCAATTTAGTTATTGCTATAGCTGCCATAAGTTTAGTAACACAAGCCAGCGTTAACGCACTGACTTATACCAGTGCTTCTTTACACTCGCAAGCAAACAATCGTGCTTCCACCTCAAGTCTTTCTGCTCTTGAAGTGTTTAAAGAAGCATACGAAAATCGTTACACTTGGGACGAGCAGTTTCCAGGCTACACCGCAGTGGTAAATTTTACGCAAGGACAGGAAAAATATCAAGGTCGCATTCAAGTAAAACCGGATTTAAGCGTAGTAGTCAGCGGGATTAATAATGAATCAGCACGTCAGTCAATAGAAAATCAACTACAGATGCTCGTCGTTCATCGGCGCTCTGTTCCATTTGAAAAAGTTCACAAAGACAGCACTTTCAAATTTGGTAATAAGGATAAAAATGGAGCTGTAGAAATTATTAAAGCGAACGAACCAGGCTCTAGCTTTAAAGTGCAAGAGAGAAAAATCGTACAAGTCAATCGACAGATGGGAGGGCAATCCTTCAGTGTGGATACTTTGGATACAGAAGACACGCCAGAGGGATATTTAGCAACTCGCTATCGCACGTTATTCCAACAGCCCCAAACAAAACAAGTCTTAGCTGAAGAAGTATCTGATGATACTTATAAAAAAATCGGTGATTATTACCTACCCGTTAGTCAAGTCATTCAGCATTCTGAAGGGGGAAAACAGTACAAAGCTGAATTCAACTTTAGCGATCTTCAATTGTTATCTAGTAGAAAATAACTAATTTTGCGCCGATTTTAATTACCAATAAAGTCGGCGCAAGCAATTTATTAAACTCGATTGTTTGCTATTAAAACGAGATGTATTGATGCAAGATTAAAGATTAATTAACTTTCAACTAATTAAACTATTAGGTAATTCAAATATAAAGTGAAATTGTTGAGGTAAATTATAGTTCTAAGTATTGTATTCTGTAATAATGTTTCTGTCTCGTCAAACATATGCCTGCTTCTACTAAAATTTCGTTTGTCTGGCGGCTAGGGTTAGTAAATCTTCTAACTGTAGTAGGAGGCTCAATTATTTTTGAGCCTTACTCTTTAGCTCAAGTTACTTCTGACAATAGCTTGGGTTCGGAAAATTCTATCGTCACACCTACTATTAATATTAATGAAGTTCCTAGCGATAAAATTGATGGTGGAGCTGTTCGAGGTACAAACCTCTTCCATAGTTTTCAGGAGTTTAATATAGAGGAAGGGCGAGGAGCATACTTTACTAATCCTTCCGGGGTTGAAAATATACTAAGTCGCGTAACAGGGAACAACCCCTCTAATATTTTTGGAAAATTAGGCGTGTTAGGAAATGCTAATTTATTCTTATTCAACCCAAATGGGATTGTTTTTGGTGCTAATTCTAGTTTAGGCCTTAGAGGTTCATTTGTTGCAAGTACGGCAACTGAGTTAATTTTTGCTGATGGAGCTAAATTCACTACTACAGCTCAAGCTACTCCTATACTAACCGTAAGCGTGCCTATCGGACTGGGATTTGGGAGTAATCCTGGTAGAATTTCTGTTCGAGGAAACGGTCAAGGTGTAGAGACCCCACCTAATGAGCTTGCCGACTCTGATTTCGGTCTACAAGTACAACCAGATCGAACTTTAGCATTAGTAGGCGGCGATCTAGATTTACAAGCAGCGACGCTAAAAACATCAGGAGGGCGGATTGAATTAGGTAGCGTTACCAGCCCCAGTTCGGTGAAGCTAAACCCAGTTGCTAAAGGCTGGATGCTCGAATATACTAGCATGACAACTTTTGGTAATATAAATCTCTCCGATGGAACGGCAGTAAATGCTACTGGTGCAGGTGGCGGCGATATACAGGTGGTTGGTGGACAAATTCATCTGACTAATGCTTCCCAGATTGATGCTAGTACACTAGGAGCAGTACCAAGCGGTCAGATCGGCATACATGCCTCAGAATCAATTGTATTGGGTGGTAGTAGTAGAGGTAACGAGCAAATTCCGACGGGAATCTTAGCTACTGTTTATCCAGGCGCTCAAGGTACTGGAGGAGACATTGTTGTGGAAACAAAGCACTTAGAGATAAAAGATGGAGCGCAGATAGGAACTAGTGTATTTGGTGAAGGAAATGCTGGCTCTATTTTAGTTAAAGCTCGCGATTCAATTGAGCTAGTTGGGCAGTCAGCACCTAATGGGTCATTTGGTATGAGTGTTGCCATAAAAAGGATGGTCAATTAAAGTGAAGATACATAGTTTTTCAGGTTGTGATGACACGGCAAAAAAAAGCACCTTTGCGACCGTTAAGTGATGAAGAACAAACCGACTTGAAAAAACTGAGCCGTTCTCAATCCCAATCATCTGCTAGTGTCATGCGGGCCAAAGCGATTCTAGCCGTGGCTCTTGGGGCTGATTACACGAGTGCAGCGCAGTTAGTAGGATTACGCTGTGGTGATACGGTCAGCAAGTGGGTCAGTCGCTTCAATGTTGAAGGCTTAGCTGCCTTACAGCCTCGACATGGCGGTGGGGCAGTAGTGCAATACAGCGAACCAGAAAAACAACGCATCCTGTCCGAATTTCAGCGTCAACCAGAGCGGCAGAAAGAGGGCACGGCAACCTGGTCAGTAGCTACACTTCAACGGGCTTTGCGTCAGGCTCCTGATGGCTTAACCCAAATCAGTACTTATACAATTTGGCAGGTACTCAAAGAGGCGGGCTATAGCTGGCAAAAGAGCCGCAGTTGGTTAAAAACTGGACAGGTGAAGCGCATACGCAAAGGCAAGCTAGTAGTAGTAACTGACCCAGATACCGTGGCAAAAAAAAACTGATAGAACGCGCTTACACTCAGGGACAGAAGCTAGGCTTGAGTGTGTGGTGCGAAGACGAGGCGGGACCATTTGGCACTGCTCCTTACCCTGGTAGCAATTGGCAGCCAGTAGGTAAACCGACACGGCAAGAACATGAATATATCCGTAATGGCACAGCCAAGCTGTTAACGCTATTCCATCCCGCTACTGGGCAAGTACGAGTTAAGGGTGTTACCAGTTGTACCAATGCTGTGTTGCACGAATGGCTCAAGCAAGAATTAGCTAGTGTTGTACAATCACTGCCAACTCCAGCTCGATTACTCAAGCCTGAAGAAAATCAACGGTTATGGAAAAGTTGGCAGCAGGGGTTGAAAGTACGCTTTACACTCCCACACGACTTACCGCCACTGCGAATGTTGCTAGTGATGGATAACTTGGTCGGACATAAAACTCCCCAGTTGGTATTGTGGCTGTGTGCTCATGGCATCATGCCGCTCTACACACCTCTTGGCGGTAGCTGGCTGAATATGGCTGAGTCGATTCAACGAATTCTCAAACGCCGAGCTCTAGAGGGGCATCATCCGCAAACAGCCTATCAAATTATTGAGTGGTTGGAAGCAACTGCTTTTGGATGGAACCAACAACCAACGCCGTTTGTCTGGGCAGGATTACGAGCGCAACGTCGAGACAGAGCGCGTCAAAGATTTCACTCTCTTGGTGGTTCTGGTGCCTGTACGCATCGTCCTCTTCGGCGGACAACTATTGCCAAAAATAATGGCAACACTCATACCAAATGACCCACTAATGGTACATTACTTAGCGGGCTATTTTCTTTTGTTTACCCAGGAGCTATCGGTTCGGGAGGAGATATAAGTGTTGAAACGAAGCAGTTAAATATTCGAGATGGAGCGCAAGTATTTGCAGGTACGAGCGATGTTGGAAGAGCGGGTTCGGTATCGGTTAATGCTGAAGAGGTAGTAGACCTAGCTGGTACGGGAAGAACACCCAGTCGCGGTCGCACAAGCAGCGCAATATCAACCTCAGCGCTGCCAAGAGCTATTGGAAGTGGCGGAGCGGTAACAATAAAAACGCGAAGGTTAACCGTTCGCGACGGTGCATCGGTGTCAAGTAACTCTTTAGGTAGGGGAGAAGCTGGCAGTATATTCATCCAGGTAACAGAAGCAGTCGATTTAATTGGAAGATCGACGGATAATTCATTGGTTAGTAGCGTCTCAGCTCGCGCTAGAAGTTCTGCCAACGCGGGAAACTTAACTGTTGATGCAAAGCAGTTAAATATTCGAGACGGCGCTCAACTCAGCGTGCGAAACGATGGAGTGGGAACTGCTGGAACCCTTCAAGTTAATGCCGATCGCATCAGCCTCAGCAACAATGGCAACATCACCGCCACCTCCACTTCTGGAGAAGGTGGAGATATCTTCTTGAATTCGCAAAATCTCCAGCTCCGAAACGGCAGCAGTATTTCTGCCACTGCTGGACTAGCAGGAGGTGGAGGCAACGGCGGTAACATCATCATCGACACCGATTCTCTAGCTGCCGTGAATCGCAGCAGCATCACTGCCAATGCCTTCACGGGACGCGGTGGGAATATCCAGATTACGACTCAAGGAATCTTTCAGTCCCCCGACAGTAGATTCGATGCCAGTTCCCAGTTTGGCGTGGACGGGACGGTGGAAGTGCGCTCGCTGGGATTAGAACCGGACGAAGCGCTCGTCCCGTATAACAGAGTTTTCATCCCGATGGATGAGGTGATGAAAAATAGCTGCTTCGCGCAACGCAAAAAGAAGCAGGTGCGGCTCGTCATCACGGACAACGGTGGCTTACCCGCAGGACCCGGGGACTCGGTGATGCCGATGCCCTTGTTCTCCGCCGAGGGGTTGGACGAGGAGTTGGAGACGCAATCACCACCCCCAAGCAGTCCAGCGCCCGATGATTCGGGCTGGCAGGAAGGAGATCCGGTAGTGGAAGCAACGGGAATCATCAAGACCAAAGACGGCAGAACGCTGTTGGGAATGGTGGGCAGCAGCTTACCAAATGCCGAGGATGCAATTTGTCGGTAACATCAGCCATCTTGGAAAGCGATCGCGCCACCAACATCGATTAGTTTGGAATATTTGCAAGATAAGCTTGGGCGCGAAAGCCGACTAACTGCTCGTAGAAAGGATTCAGCTTGCACAAAGGTGGAATATGGGCAATTGTCCGACTGAATAAGTAGAGATCGCGCTCGAAGGGACATGAGGCTGGCAGAAGTTGGCATAACAATCGCGCGACTTTAGCGTTACGGACTTCGAGGGCATCCAGCTTTCGTTGAAACTGCTGGAGCAAATTTTGTAAAGCAATCATCGGATATTACCTCAGAATTAGCCGAGCGAAACAAACACAAATCAGCGCCACTTCTCAAATAGTTTAAGTTTAAAAAATCCCTCCGCTTGCAAAACAAAATAATAGAATTGAGGCTTTGAGTTTGACACCAAACGTAGCAACTTTTCCTCGCTCAAACTCTTGTTGACTTTGCCTGCTTATTATATAAGTAATTTAGATTGAGTTACGATTTGAATTTAAACGTCTTTGATCGAATTGTGAAGAATATTAAAAATATCAATAGTAGTTTATCTAAAGATCGAGAGAAACTCTAATTTCTCTAGAGGATAGGACAAAAAATTGAGCGTAAAGTTGGGTATTCTCACCGAAGTTAAACAATTGCTTTTGAGTTGCCGTAGCCATTGTCAAAAGTTGTAATTTTGGTCGGTAAAAGAGCGACTAAAAGAACCATTGACCAATTTCTGAATCCAAAATTAGAGGGCTAACGTGCTACTCGTACAGCAAATAAACATAAATTTCTGGCTCGGCAAGACCTGCTTGAGAAATCTCAAGTGTTGAAACATCATGCTCGTTCAAAAATTGAGTTGTAGCCAACAATAGAATAGCTCTCTGGTAAATTAGTTTGTACAGTAAAAACACTCATTGTTTTTTGGGAAACACTATGCACCATCTTTCGATAGATGGCATAACACTATACTATCTTTTGGCGCTTGCTTCTGCTAACTTCAATCCATCTCTCGATCTCGATAGCTGCCAGTTTTCGTACTCAGTGAAGTCGAGCTGGTTCAGATTCTTAATCGGCAATCTTCTGCCTCTTGCCAATCCTTTATCGAAAGTCTTCAAGTCAGATATTGCGAATCTAAACTTGGGCGGATAAATTAGCAGCGAGACTAATTTGAAAAACCAGATATGCCATCTTTCCGTCCTCAAGTCGTTGCCCATTGTCAAGCCGATGACGTAAGCTTCGTCACTAGCAGCAAATCCCCGTCCCAGGAGTAGGTGTAGGTAGTTGTGTTCGCGCAGATGAATCCTCCCAGGGAGAGGCAAGGGACTGTCGGGGTTTTCTACGAGCCAGACGACAAAAGGGTCTCGTCGGGACAATCGCTACTGAAAAGCGCGTAGGCTTGTGCTAGAGTCAACTGGGCTAAACTTTGGGGCAAATCGCCATGAAGAGCGACTAATGGTTGTCGATCGCTCGTTTGGGTTTGAATCACGAGCATTCAGCTTGGATTAAAGCGGCAAAGTCAGAGCTAGAAAATTCTTTGCGTTCCGACGATCGAACCAACTCTAAACTAATTGTAGGCACTTGCGGTTCTATAGGTAGGGAAACTGCTGCCAACTGCACCCATAGCAATTTCTAGAGCAGGGATCGAGCGAAAGCCAAAATATTTCATCTATTTTCAAGTTGGCTTTAAAAGTCATCCGAGTGCTTTCAGTGCAAAATTTCATACTCCACTGCAAAGTCGGTAATTTGCTCGGCGCTGCGTAATTCTTCCAGTTGGTAAGCCGAGTTATCGATGGCTTGAGCGATCGTTGCTGTGGCTGCATCCGAGCCGCGAAAACAGAATCTTAGAGTTATTTGGGCACTCAGTTGCAACTGGGTGATTTGTTGACGCTGTTGCAACAACTCGATTTCTCGACTCAATTCATCGAGAATTGGTAGCGCTGCTTCCACTGCTGTGGTTGCATCGCTCAACTTCAACTGGACGACAATCGTTCTGTGCTGGGTTGGGTTGTAACTGGGCATGACAAAATCTCCCAGAGAGAATCGCTGCCGCAGCTGATGAGTGCGGCGCAGACGGGGGCGCTGTTTCACTGGCTGGTGGCTCCTGAGTGTTGTGGTGCGAGCGCTTTGATGAATGCTTGTCTGTTGCAGTACGCTCGTTCGCCAAAAACGTTGTTGACGTAGCTGGCAATTTGTTGCAAGCATTCCTGTGGCTCATCTTCCGATAGGCGATCGCATAGTAAAGTAAAAGCAGCTATTAGCCTTTTGGTTCGGTTGAGGCGGTCTGACTTGTCACAGTGCTGCTTTGATAAAAAACGCGCGGACTCAAAAATGACATCAGTTTTGGTCAGCATGACTTTTCGATTAGATAGTATTGCAATTGCAATAGCCCGAGTACAGTTGCACCCAGGCTGTAGAGCCAAAAAACTATTGTTCTGTGGTTACTTCCGGCTAAGCAGCAAATGCACTCATCACTAATTGCCGATGCTGTCGCCGTAACTCTTCTGCTGCGATGTATTTCTGGGCTATTCGTTCCCCTTCTTCGTAGCTGATTGCCTTTTCCATCAAGCAGCGCTCTCCTACCCAGACTTGATACAAGTCCCATCGAGGATCGCGAACGACCTGCCACTCGACTGCCTTGGGGTTTGGAACTGGTGGCTGGGAAGATGCTTGAATGCTGCTATAGCCGTCCAGGTAGCCACGAGAGTAGGGGCAATTTGCTTGTTTGCACATGGGTGATCTACGAGCCGCTGCGTCGTATTTCCCGTGGGTGTTGCCACTAGAGTATTCAGCCAGCGCCTCCCAGTCTGGTTGGGTTTGCTCAATTGAATTGCTAGTCAATCGGGCTGGCGGGGCTTGAGTTGGTTGTGGCTCTACTGTGGCTTGAGGCTCTACAATCCATTCTTCGGAGTACGAAGCAGTTATGGGCTTAACTAGCAGCCGGACTCGTCCATCGGCTAAAACTTCTCTTTCCACCACCTGCATCAACGGCGTGAAAGCAGCGCGGATTTCGTCTCCGACTTGAGCTAGCACTGTTGGCTTGTCCCAGAGTTGGGGAGTGCGGACTTGTGTAGTTGATTGTGCTTGAGTTAACATTTGATTACCTAGTGATAGGAACCAAAGCCTGTAGCGATCGCCGTGGTAAGTTGAACGCCGCAGGCTTTGTTGTTTTGAAAATTCAGTCAATTCCTCACAACAGAATTTCTTCATCTGCCCTTCGCTTTAAGCGTTGACCATTACGGTAGGGTCTGTCTCACCTAGCCTCGCAGCTATTTCTCACAGGTCATCCACTTTCAAAAGTGGGGTGGGCGGTGGTTCGGCAGTTCCGCGCTCTGCTGCTCTGTTATCTATATCCTTTATAGTAGTACCCCCTATCAGTAGTAGTCAATAGCTTTCTTCCGTCTTTTTCTATTAGTCTTAGTAATACTACTGTTAGTTAACTATTACCAAAGATAATACTAATTACAGCTAGACAACTTACAAGGGTACTACTTATGATAGGAGTGAAGGCTTGAGGATATGCCAGTGAAAGTTCTGCTTCAGGAGGTTAGGAAATCTCGCGGATTCTCCCAAAATGACCTAGCTCGTATGATTCGGATGTCTCCTCAAAATATTCAAAAATTGAGCAGGGAGATGCCAAATCTCTAACTTTTGTGACTTTAGACGATTGTGTAAAGCTTTGAGCTGTCAACCAGGTGACTTATTAGTTTATGAAGACGATGCCGATTGGAACGACGAATGCGAAGGGATGACTCAATCAAAGGAATTTCACACGGATAGAGATGCGATCGAAGATCGCCCTTCTCAACAACGTCGGCAATCACGCTCCGCGATTGTCATTGTTTCTGAATTGCCAGAATCTGCCTAAGCTATGGCTATCTTTTGCTGCAATCAATTCCCTATTTGTCATCGACTCCAAAGAATTTTCAGTCCTGACAGTCGCACTGTTTTTACAATCGATCGCACTACCTAAACGAAAGTTAAAAAATCGACCCCCTTCAGTGTCAATGTTCCAGTCCGATCGCTAGGGGGTACTGCGATCCAAACTATTTATTGTTGGGATACAACAATGACTAACGTGATAGTTATCGAGCGTGATGGCACTCTAGTTGTTGACTCGCGCTTAATCGCCGATAGGTTAGCAATTGCTCATAAGAATTTGCTAGCAACTCTTGATAAGTATAAGCAACGCACCGAGTCAGCATTTGGAGAAATCGCGTTTGAAACGCGAAAATCAGAACGGGGTAAGCCGGAGCGATTGGCTTGGCTCACGGAGGAGCAAGCAACATTTTTAATGACTCTCAGCCGCAATACTGACAAAGTAGTGCAGTGCAAGCTTGAATTAGTAGAAGCCTTTGCTAAAGCCAAAAGAGTTATTGAACAAGTCATTCCTGCACAAGCTCAAGAAATCGAGCGTCTTAAACTCGAACTAGAGCTAGCTCGTGCCAGAGATAGTGCTGCTCGCTCTGAAGACGCTGCTGCCCAAAGTCAACAACGGCTACTAGCAGTGAGTCAGGCAATTGCCACCCTGCACGGTTCGGGGATGGTGGCGCTGATTCTAGGTAAGCCAGATGCAGTCGTCGAGCGCGTCACCCAAGTGGAAACAACAATTCTGTGCAACGAGCGCGGTCAACCAATCAAAAGCTATACAGGACTGTCCAAGACAAGGCTAGCAAAGCGTTATGGCATGAAAAAAGCGGCTGATGTCGTAACTTGGCTCGAATCCATCGGGAGAATAGATTTCCTCCAGAGCGCATTAACCACTACCCCCTGTCAATACGTGCCGATAGAGTTGATTCCAGAGCTGGATCGCCTGTGGGCTTCAAAGGAAGGTTCAAGACAGCGCCTATTGGGGGAGTAAGTATCTTCTAGCACGTAACCAATTCTTCCCGCCCAGCTTGCATAATTCACATACTCACGTTGGACTAAAGATTTTACAATCCACTACATCAGCGAGGAGATGCACCGTGACGATTATTCGGATCGAGCATAGTTCCAATTACACCTGCATCAGCAACCAAGCAATTCGAGACAAAAGACTCAGCTACAAAGCAAGAGGACTACACCACTTGCTGTTGTCTTACCCGAATAATTGGACGGTTAACATCGACCACTTGGTAGCCGCATCGGACAAAGATGGTAGGGCAGCAGTAATGTCTGCGATCGAGGAATTGCAAGCGCATGGCTACATGACAATGCGCCGAATCCGCAACGAGCAAACGGGTCAGTTCGTCGGTTGGGAGAAGGTGATTCGCGAAACTCCTATCCCCCAAGATGAAGCAATTCCTGCCGAGGTGCGAAAATCGAATCTCGGTAAAAAAGACCGAAAAATAGGCACTGCCACCGAAGTGCGAAAATCGAATCTTGGTGAAACCGAAGTGCGAAAATCAAATGTCGGTGAAACCGAAGTCCGAAAAACCGTATTACGGTCTAGCCGTAAGACGGATAAACCGCATGACGGGAAATCGGAGGACATAATAAATAACCACAACTCAAACAAGTATCTAGATCGAGAAGTATCTATTACCCCCCTACCCCCCTGTGGGGAAAGGCAAGTGAGTGGGACACAACTGGAGCTGTGCTTTTCTCAAGCGCTGGAGTGCAACACTCATCCACTCGCTTCGCACACAGAGCGATCGCACTCACCAGGACTCCAAGTAAAGAACTTCTGTGGAGAAAAACTGTCCGCGCCCTGCTCTCCTGTGGAAAACTTACCAAAGGCTGGTTCAACCCAGACAGCACTATCGCCAGTGGAGGTAGTTGCCGTCAGCCAAAACCAATCGGGCGAGCGCTTCAGCCGCGATCGGTCGCAGTACCCCAAAAACTACGCAGCTAATGTCGCCCAGGATTCCTCCGCGCCCGCTGCTATCAACGGTAGCGATCGCCTACCTTGGGAAACTGGGCGACGGGGAGTCTTTGACCCCGACTTCGAGCAGCACATGGCGCGGAGCCTGGGCAATTACCCCGCCTACAAAGACTTGCTCCCAGGAGAACTGCTCGTCAAAGTCCGCAAGCACATTTGCGCCGCTAAATATGACCTGAAACGACGCGACGAGTTGGAGATCGAGTGGTCAGCAATGCACTCCTTGCCACAACTGCCCGATGGCGTTTCCAAGGCAGAAGTTGGAGCAGCCAAGACATACGCGCATTTTGCTCATCTATTCGGAGTCAGGTAATGTTATCGATTTGTGGATAGACTAAGAGTAAAGGAGCAAAATCTAGGAGTAGGCTAGTTTAGTATGACAGTTTTAGTGGCGGTTCGTTGTCCCCATTGCCAAAGTAGTGAAGTAGTTAGGCATGGAAAATCAACTAATGGCAAGCAACGCTTCCGTTGTCTGGAACCAGAATGCCCATATCAGACTTTTAGCTTGAACTCTGCTTACCCTGGACGGAACCGAGAAGTAAAGCAGCAAATAGTGGAGATGACACTCAATGGGAGTGGAGTAAGAGATATTGCCAGGGTTTTGCGTATCAGCACCTCAACAGTTATTCGGGAATTAAAAAAAACTCGCTTACCTCAAACCCGTTAACCAAAAGCTATTAAGCCAACTCCAGCCAGAGCAAGTCGAGGTAATATTTGAAAAAGTAGAAGTTGAATCAGAACTTGGGATTGAGGAATCCGAGCTAGATGAAATGTGGAGTTATGTAGGCAAGAAAACTAATCCCAGATGGTTATGGCATGCAATTGACCGCCGAACTGGTCAGGTCTTAGCGTATGTATTCGGTAGGCGTAAGGATGAAGTGTTTCTTCAACTCAAAAGGCTACTTGAACCCTTTGGTATCAAAAAGTTCTGTACTGATGCATGGGGTGCCTACCAAAGACATCTACCAGCACAAATGCATGAAGTGGGTAAACGGAAGACTCAAAGGATTGAGCGCAAACATCTTCGACTCAGAACTAGAATCAAGCGACTTGCGCGTAGGACTATTTGTTTTTCCAAATCTGAGGAGATGCACGATTTAGTGATTGGTCTATTCATCAATTTCTATGAGTTTGGACTACCAATTTAGGGACAAACAACAAATTGACAACATCACCCGGAGTCACATCATGATTGATCAACAGACTTGGATTCGAGGTTTAACATTGCTATGCCAGCACTACCAACGTCAGATACTAGATGAAGTTGCCCTGATGTGGAAGCAATACCTAGACGAGCGATTGACAACGGCAGAATTCGAGCAGGCGGTGAAAGTCATAATCCTAGAATCGCGCTATTTCCCTACGGCGAAGGAACTGGTAGAAGCTGTCAAGGGCGATCGCGAACTACTTGCCGCTGCCGAGTGGAGTCTGTGCCACAAACAAGCCAGTCGGGGCGATCGAGACCCAGTGGTGGGGTTGTCCCCGAAAGGGCAAACAGCATTGTACTTAATTGGTGGATTATCAAAGATTGCTGCCTCGACTGCTGAAGAAGCGACTTGGCAGCGTAAAGAATTCATTCGGTTTTGGATGGCAGCTAGCGATGAATTTACTCAAGCACCAGGATTGCCACAAGCCAAACCAACCCAAGTTGAAGTGGCTCCCATGCCCGAAAGCATTAGGCAGCAGTTAGAGGAGCTGTCGAAGAAAGTTGCAGCTAACGGCAGAAAAATCAAATGAGGCGATCGCAAGTCCGCGACAAAACACCCACACTTAATCTGGCGATAATTGACTTATAGTAACTTTTAAGTTACTGTAGACGTAACATGAAAGTCCAAGAATACATTAGAGCGGATGGTTCGAGTCCCTACCAAAAATGGTTTAACAGTTTGGATGCCACAGCCGCAGTGAAAGTAACGGTTGCCAAGTCTCGTCTGGAGTTGGGCAACACGTCAAACGTAAAGTGGTTCGATGGAATTGGCGAATACAAAATTGACTGGGGACCTGGGTATCGGATTTACCTAGCTCAAGACGGCAAGCAGCTGATAGTTTTATTTGCTGGCGGAACCAAGAAAAGCCAGCAATCTGACATCGAGCAAGCGAAACAACTCTACCAGGAGTACCATCGGCGGAAGAAAGAAGCGAGCGAACTTAAACAGCAAACGACTGCGGAAAAAAAGCACAAGAAAAGGAAACGATAATGAATTTGACGAGAGATTTTAGCGAAACGGTTAACGCCAGAGTTCAACGAGAGCCAGCATTTGCAAAAGCCCTGTTAGACGAAGCTGTTTCCCTCTTCCTCAACGGCGAACCAGCAACGGCAAGACTAATATTGAGAGATCTCGTCAATGCAACTATAGGATTTGAACAGCTAGCAACAGAAACATCGAAGCCTTCCAAGAGCCTTCACCGGATGCTATCTGCCAAAGGTAATCCGACGATGGATAATTTAACCGCAATTCTCAACGTCCTGCGCCAAAAACTGCAGGTGAAGATTGAAGTTCAGACGATTTCTGGCGCATAGAGTTTTCAGGGCATAACTCCTGCTTTCTCAACACACAGAAGTCATATTTTAGACTTTTCATACATCCTCTAACTGGTGCCATTCTTAGCCATGACTATGATTCAAACGAAGCCAACGTTACTGAGCGGCATCCTGCAATCCACAGCGAGCGAAAGCCGCGCTTTTCAGATTGTTTGGACGTTTTTTCGAGTATTGGTGGGCTTATTAATGATCCATAACGGATTTAGCAAGCTGGCGGATGTACAGGGTTTTGCCAATGGGGTTGTGAGTTTTATTGGCTTTCCATACCCGAGATTTTTTACCTATTGTGCTGCCTACGCTGAAATTGTGAGTTCTATTCTGCTAGCACTTGGATTATTCACTCGACTGAATGCCTTGATATTGTTATTCACAATGCTAACTGCTGTCAGCTTCCATCTCAAAAAAGATGGTTGGCAGATTCCACCGCTGGAAACGGCTTCCCTCTATGCCATGTGGTTTGGCTTCTTCCTGGTCAATGGTGGCGGGTTATTCTCCCTAGATACGGCGATCGCACGATGGCTGAGAAAATCATAATTTTCATCCTGCCTAAGCTGTTATAACAATCTGCGCCGTGCCAAGCTAGATGTGGTCGTAATCCTGAGTGCAACCGAGTAACTTGATGCAGGGAGCGTAATAAATGATGACGCTCCCTCGGGGGAATCGAGACACAGTAGTGGGATGATCTCCAAAGGACAAACAGCACTATACTTAATTGGGGGATTGCCAAAGATCGCCACCTCAACTATTAAAGAGGCAACTTGGCAGCGCAAAGAGTTCATCCACTGGTGGCTGGGTGCAACAGAAGCGAAGGTCGCTTCGCGAACAGCCGTTGGCATCGCGCCAGTACCAGGACTACGACCAGCCCCCCCAAGTGGCAGTAGAAGCAGCCCCGATGCCCCAAAGCATCAAGTCCTCTATTGGAGGAGCTGTCGCAGGAAGTTGCAGGGAATGGCAGAAAAATCAAATGAGGCAACTGCGTGTGTGAAGAGTGGTTAGCACAGTTTGAGGCAGCGTGGACAACTGAAGAGCGATCGCTCTTAGGTGTAATGTATGATGGAGTTGAACTCCAAGGAGCTAAGGGTATGACTTTAGCATCAAATGGACAAGCAGCGATCGTCCGTACAGAACGCGGACTGACGATTGGGGGAACTCGAATCACTGTTTATGAGGTGATGGATTTTTTAAAGGCGCAATATCCACCTAAACTTATCCGTGACAAGTTCAATCTGACAGACGAGCAGATCGATAGTGCCTTGTCTTACCTGGAAGCAAATCGCGCTCAAGTCGAAGCTGAGTATCAAGAAGTACTACAGACTAGAGAAGAAATTCGCTCCTATTGGGGGTGATGTTGTCAATTTGTTGTTTGTCCCTAAATTGGTAGTCCAAACTCATAGCAATTGATGAATAGACCAATCACTAAATCGTGCATCTCCTCAGATTTGGAAAAACAAATAGTCCTACGCGCAAGTCGCTTGATTCTAGGGTGATGTTGTCAATTTGTTGTTTGTCCCTAAATTGGTAGTCCAAACTCATAGCAATTGATGAATAGACCAATCACTAAATCGTGCATCTCCTCAGATTTGGAAAAACAAATAGTCCTACGCGCAAGTCGCTTGATTCTAGTTCTGAGTCGAAGATGTTTGCGCTCAATCCTTTGAGTCTTCCGTTTACCCACTTCATGCATTTGTGCTGGTAGATGTCTTTGGTAGGCACCCCATGCATCAGTACAGAACTTTTTGATACCAAAGGGTTCAAGTAGCCTTTTGAGTTGAAGAAACACTTCATCCTTACGCCTACCGAATACATACGCTAAGACCTGACCAGTTCGGCGGTCAATTGCATGCCATAACCATCTGGGATTAGTTTTCTTGCCTACATAACTCCACATTTCATCTAGCTCGGATTCCTCAATCCCAAGTTCTGATTCAACTTCTACTTTTTCAAATATTACCTCGACTTGCTCTGGCTGGAGTTGGCTTAATAGCTTTTGGTTAACGGGTTTGAGGTAAGCGAGTTTTTTTTAATTCCCGAATAACTGTTGAGGTGCTGATACGCAAAACCCTGGCAATATCTCTTACTCCACTCCCATTGAGTGTCATCTCCACTATTTGCTGCTTTACTTCTCGGTTCCGTCCAGGGTAAGCAGAGTTCAAGCTAAAAGTCTGATATGGGCATTCTGGTTCCAGACAACGGAAGCGTTGCTTGCCATTAGTTGATTTTCCATGCCTAACTACTTCACTACTTTGGCAATGGGGACAACGAACCGCCACTAAAACTGTCATACTAAACTAGCCTACTCCTAGATTTTGCTCCTTTACTCTTAGTCTATCCACAAATCGATAACATTACCCTTCTCGGCATTCTAGCAAAACATGGTTGGCTGGTAGGCGACCATAGTGCTGACACCTTCCGCCCTTTGTGGGCAATCGTGTCCCAGTGGAAATGCTTCTTCTATGTCACCGATGGATGGTCGGTTTACCAAGCGCTTTATTCCCGATGGCGACCAGATCATCAGTAAGACCTACATGACACGAGTGGAGGGAGAAAATACACGCTTACGCCATTATCTCGCTCGGCTCCATCGCAAGACCTTGTGCTACTCCAAATACCACGGACATGTTGAAACATTCGCTGCGCTTGCTGCTGCACTATCTCAAATTTGGAGAGGTGCCTGTGCCGCAATGATTCATACCACTATTCAGCAACGCCAGATTTTTATTGCCCCTCCATCGATTGCATTCATCAAGTAGCAGGTTGAGTTCCGCAGCAACTTTCCACGGATTGCGTCCTTTGAATGGGGCGGCGATAACTGCTTCGTAAGGATTTTTTCCAGTTTGCTTAACAGCATCGATCGCGGCTTTGTTAGAGAGTCCTCGTCCAGCCACAAGCCAAGCTGCCAAAATATGTCCCGTGCGCCCAATGCCACCAGAACAATGAACAACGACCTTTTCATCCTCCTGATTAGCAGTCGCTAAGAACGGTAAAATTTGGTGGATGAGAATTTCGGGGGTGGCAAAGTGGAAATCCTTGATCGGTGTCCAACATATGCGATCGAGTCCAAAAGTTTGTCGATAAATATCCAGTAGATTGGCATAGCGAGACAGTTGAGATTCAGGAAGCAAACAGCACACCCGCTTGATGTTCTGATTTTGCATAAATTCAATCCACTCAGTGACTTGCTCGTTACTATATCCAGGACGAGCGGAGCCAAACACGATCAGTTCATTCCCCGAAGCAGCAGCAAATTTATACATAGTCAGTGCAATTTGGTGAGTTAGATACCAATTGCGAAGCATCAATCTCACTTCATCTCATTGGGTGGCATATGTAAGCCAATCATATTTCCTTCTGTATCGACAATCAAGGCCATGAATCCATATTGACCGATCGATGTTTTTGGCTGTTGGATTTGACCACCAGCGGCAACGACACGCTCTAATTCTATAGCCACCTCATCACAGTGGAAATAGGGTATCGTGCCGCTCTCACCAGACTTGACCCCTTCCATCTTGACCAATGCACCAGACGCACCAACTTTATCCATAGCCATCGGAAATGCCCACATATCCATTCCAGGACTTTCGAGCTTCTCCAGCTTCATCTGAAACACAGACTCGTAAAAACTTTTTGCCCGATCCATGTCCTGGACATAAATTTCACACCAAACAATGGGATTAGATTTCATCATACGAACCTCTCAATTTCACAGTTCGGTTAAATAGGTTGCAAGGCGATCGAAACATTCTGACCAACCTGTGTTGTGAGCATTCCGTGATTCAGTGGATTCAAAAATGGCTTGCTGGAACGTCATCAACGTTTTGTTGTCCTGTTCCTCAAACGTCACAGTAACCAGCGTTTCATGTTTGGGTCGGTTATTCTCGTCCTCCCAGGCAAACGTGAAAACCAAACGCTCTGGATCAATGATTTCGCGATAGATACCCTGCATCCAATGGTCGGTGCCTTCGGGAGAGCGAATACAGGCTCGATACATACCCCCAACCTGTACGTTCATGTGGCAGGCGATCGCCGTAAAATCCTTTGGACCCAACCAACGAGAGAAATGTTCGGGTTGAGTCCAAACTTTGAATACCAGGCTGCGAGGCGCATCAAATGTGCGGGCGATCGTGAGTTGGCGATCGGGGATTGTCGTGGCATTATTCATGCTTGTGCGTCCGCGTATTGCTCTGTTAGATGTTCACCAGATTGGATGGCACTGGATTCCATATACACGAGTTCCCAGATGTGTCCGTCTAAATCCTGGAAGCCATGCGCGTACATAAATCCGCGATCTTGCGGTTCGTTGTAGGTGTTGCCGCCAGCAGCGATCGCCTTGCTCACCATCTCATCAACTGCTTCCCGGCTCTCACTCGATAAACAGGTCAACACTTCAGTGCTTTTCGTCGCGTCACAGATGGGATTGGGCGTGAAGGATTTGAATTTGTCGTGAGTCAAGAGCATGACAAAGATGTCCTCACTCACAATCATGCAAGTCGCCGTCTCATCGGTGAATTGGGGGTTGAAACTGAAGCCAAGTTTTGTAAAAAAGTCGATGGACTGCTTCAGGTTCTTGACAGGTAGATTGACAAAGATTTTTCTAGACATAATTCCTCCAATGATTCGGCTAACTGATACCGTTCGCTGCACGCTCGATCGTGGCAATATCGATCTTGACCATTTGCATCATCGCCTCTTGGGCACGTCGGGCACGGGCTGTGTCGGGGTCGTTAAGTAATTCGATCATCCGCCTGGGTACGATCTGCCAGGGAAATCCCCACCGATCTTTGACCCAGCCGCAGGCGATTTCCGATCCGCCCTCTGCGATCGCAGCCCATAGGCGATCGACTTCAGCTTGGTCATCACAATGGATTTGAAACGACACAGCTTCAGTGAACGGAAACTGCGATCCACCGTTTAGCCCCACGTATTGCAGACCAGCCAACGTGAATTCGACCGTCAAGACCATTCCAGCGGGTCCACTCGGCGTGTCAGCGGGAGACTTCAAAATGCGATCGATACGCGAATCTGGCAGCAGCGAGACATAGAACTTAGCCGCCTCTTCAGCGTCGCCATTAAACCACAAACAAGGGACGATTTTTTGAGTTGTTAGCACTGGATTCCTCCTGTTAAGCTTCTGTCTTTAAGTCGCTGATTTCAAAAGCTACCTATCAACAATCATCTCGAAGCCGCCATAGATCATCCGCTTGCCATCGAACGGCATTTCAGCATTTGGATTCTTTTCAGGCTGCATGCGTGGGTCTGCCATAACTTTCTTCCACCCCTCATCTCTGATTTCGCGTGAGGGCCAAACAACCCAAGAAAAACAAACTGTTTCATCTGCCTGACACTGAACGGCTAAAGGAAATGATGTGACTTCACCTTCAGGAACGTCATCCCCCCAACATTCAATCAACTTGAGTGCCCCGTATTCCTTAAATACGATCGCCGTGCTCTCTGCATGTTGCTTGTAAACTTCTTTGTTGACTGTAGGGACAGCTAAAACAAAACCATCAACGTAAGGCATGAGGTTTTTCTCCTGATTACAATTCTTGGATTGATTTTTGATTGATAACAAGATTGAATGCTAGTTAGACTGATGCACAAATCACATTACTTTTTGCGATTCTGTTTTTGTTCGTTTGCTTGTAACTCTTGTAGATACTCATCCAGGCGATCGAAACTCTGTTCCCAAAATCGGCGGTAGTGTTCCAGCCAGTCTGCTAAATCCTTCAGCGGTTCTGGATTGAGGTGGCAGGGTCGCCACTGTGCATCTCGGCTGCGCGTAATCAGTTGAGCACGTTCCAGCACTTTGAGATGTTTGGAGATGGCAGGTAAACTCATCTCAAACGGTTCAGCGAGTTCTGTGACGGTGGTTTCTCCCTGAGCGAGTTGTGCCAGAATTGCTCGACGGGTAGGATCAGCCAGGGCAGCAAGGGTAACGCTCAAAGAGTCAGTGGACATTTGATACTTAACCGCGCAGTTAATTAACTGCTAGTTTAAATGTACTATTCCAATCTGTCAAGGGCAATCCCCAGTGTTTGGGTGAACTTTTGTGTTGAAACGTAACTACTCAGGCTTAATCCTGTTATGTCACTTTCGAGAAAAATAATCTACAAGCCCTATTAATACGTATTTTCGCAACAAAAGAAGTTAAATGACAATAAGTGAGACGCGATCGCTAAACCTATAATTCTACTTGAGGTTCAGAGTAGACGAGACATTTTCCTCTTTCCAGAGTGACATAAGAGGGTAAGTAACATTTGTTTCCATCTGGTAAACTAAATTGCTTGTTGCATCTAGCTTCCAGAGTTCCCACTCCTTTTTCTCTGCTTAAAGTGACAAATGAGGGTTGTAAAGTAAGCTCGACTGTTATGTCTAGTCAATCAGAAGTAAGGTTGCGAGGGGTAATATAGCTTCACGCCGTACTTTTAAAACAACCTCTAAAGCTGTTGCCGGTTTGACAAAGCAATCCGCTCCGCATGATCGGATCTCAACTATTTGACGCAGGCAGCACCAACACAAAGAATGAAGCAACCACTGACTACATAGGAGGCAATCGCCCTTGAAAAACTTACCACAAAACTCAGAATCACAAAACTCGAAACCTCCCGTTACCCGTTGGGAACTGATTGACGCGATCGCCAAACTGCACGTCATTCAAGACGATTGCAGTCAATTGAGAACTCTTCTCAATAATCCTCAAAAGCCTTGTTGCACCAAGATGCGAATAGAGGAATAGAGCCTATGCACTGTAAAGATTTGGGCTTTTGCTTTCGACTTGACGAAAGTCTCAAAACATCAAGTGCCAACTCGACGTAGGATAGTAATTGTGAAGTAAATCTAAACAAAAGAAAAAGTGAAGGTCAAAGGCAACGGACGTGCAAAGATACTGGCTCAAGCCGAACTAGAGCGTCTATTTACACGCGGCTTCCTCACCCCTAGAGACAAGCTGCTATTCGCGATCGCTTATTACTGTGCCTGTCGCGTTAGTGAAGTGCTGGCGCTGACGGCTGAAGATTTAGCGGGTAGTGTGGTGACGCTGCGTAAATCTACCACCAAGGGCAAGATTGCCACGCGCACGCTGCCTTCGCACCCGAAGCTACAAGCATATTTAGCAGCTTATCACCCGCCGTCTGGTCTATTGTTTCCAGGACGGAGCAAAGACAAGCCACTGACTAGAGCAGCTGCCGATCTGATCCTCAGAGCTGCTTGCAAACGGGCAAGAATTAGAGGTGCTTCGACTCATTCATTTCGCCGCACGGCACTGACGAATATGTCTAATGCTAACGTGCCGATCCGCGTGATTCAGGAAATCTCGGGACATAAATCGTTGACTGCTCTCCAGCGCTATCTGGAGGTGAAGCCAGATCAGGTAGAGTCGGCGATCTCTTTGTTGGTTTAGTTGACGATCTGGCGCTTGAGGAGAGAGTAGACGCGGCGGAGGTCGTGGTAGATCTTTTCGGTAAAGTTGGTGCTTGCCAATCAACTGGGGCAAGCCAGTAGTCGTCGAGCGGGCTATCGAGGCGGGGAAATAGCAAGAACGCGCCCAGGACGTAATCGACTAAATTGTCGTAGCTCTGGATGCGGGTGAAAGATTGCAGTTGTTTGAGTGCTACTAAAAATGCTTCAGACTTTGCCAGTCCCATTGCCATCATCTCTCGTTCTTGTTGCCTAGAAAACTCGACTTTCGTACCGTGCCAATTCCACAGCAAGCAGCACTGCTGTAGTGATAAACCTAACGGTTGAAGTAGTAAAGCAGCGCGATAGAAGAGTCCAGAGCGCCTGAGCATATAGGAGTGAATCGGGAAAGAAAGGTTGGCAATCTTGCCTGCTTGGGCAATTAAATAGTGTAGCGAGCGCTGATTTAAGCGCGTTTGCCGTTCTGTAGCGAACAACCAATCGCATCGGCTTTCGTGCGCTAGTTGTTGCAGAAGATCGACTTCGGCAGCGCAGAGGAGTTGAAGATTGATTTGTTTGTGGCGGCGAGTGCCACTTTTGAGTTCGCGATTGCGGATGAGGTAGAGCGTTTTTCTGGTCAAGTCTAGGTCCGCTCGGCGCAGCCAACACAGCTCGGATGGCTGTAGACATTGGCAAAATAAAGCAATCGCGATCGCCTTGTTCCTGGTGGGGTAGCGAGTCTGCTCCATTGCCGTGATGACGGCATCGACTTCGTGCAGGTAAAGAAATTCGCGCTCGCGGCGTTGTTGGAATACAGTTTTGAGCGGCGGCGGTGTCCTGGGCATGGAATAGATAAATTTTTCGGCAAAGTCCGCTGTCAATTATGCCATGCCATTAAGTCTTGAAAGTGTAGAGGCAATCGTCCAAAGATACAGCTAAAGTACAGCAAGGGCACTGCTACCCGTTAACAGGTAGCAAACTAGCTTTGTTGAGATTGCGCTCGAATCCACTGGCGCACAGCGCGAACCACGCTAATGTCGTCCTCGGTGGCAGCAAGTTGAAGAAATTGCTGCAACACAGCTCCAGAGATGATGGGAAAGGTAGGGCTAAACTCGCACTCGACGTAACGATTGCCTTGTAGTTGATAGATTGTCACCCCTTGACGCTCGGTATAGCGCCAAACCTCAGGAATGGAGAGTTGCAGGTAGATCTCGAATCGGCGGCGTGAGGAACTCGTAATGTCTATCTCAATTGCTAAATCTGGTGGGGGATCGGTATTGAGATCGATCTGACGACAACCAAGAATGCGTTCGACGTTTTGAATGTAAAAACAGGAATCCGGTTCGACTCCCCGTACCAGTTCTTCTCGATCTAGTGTAGTAGAGCCATAGCCGCGCAGCCTTTGGTTGAATTCCTCAGCTAGGGTACGGACGATCGCTTCGAGGATGCGACTGATGAACTCATGCAGTTGGGATGGCATAATAATTTCCAAAACCCCTTGGCTGTATGCCAGACGCGCCGAACGGTGTTCGCCCAAGTCTTTTTGAATGGCTTGATAGGTCTGCCATGTAATGCCGTCGAGAACAACATATTGTGTTTGCTGATGGGATGGCTCTTGCAGTGTTTGCACCATACAATCTATTCCTAAAGCACTCACACTCAAAGGGAAAGGAGATTGCCTAATTCACCCATAAGTGTTGAGAGTTTGATAATTTTAATTTTATATTCTAACTGGAAAATAAAATTGATGTTCTATTTAGAATTAAAATGTTCAGAACTAGAAATTTGCCAAATCCCAAACGCAAACCACAGACATCGTATGCCAGCAGTTGACCAGCTCATAGCCCAACTCGTGCAAGAGCGCTGCCAAACTCCAATGAGCCAGACGCAACAGCGCCCTGGAGCAAATCCTTGTCTGAGCCAACAGCATGGGTGGCTGCATCTAGAAAAAGAGCCAATTTATTTGCTCAAGCTGACAGTTAAAGTAGGAGTGCAGTCGCTGAAGTTAGATGGCTCCCATTTAGGGATTGGGGATGATGTACTGAAATTGTTGGAGAGTGAGGCAAAGGGCGGCTATGCTGCTAAGATTAACCACCGCCTCAAAGATGCTGCGTCCAAACTCCAAGCACGGCAGAAAATTATCTACAACCGCTACACCCTTTTGAGCGAACCGTTTCGATTCGTACATGAATCGGCACTACCCGATGCTCTAGAAGCAATTGACGGGATGGTGGCGGAAGCCGATCGTTTACGGCAGGAAATTTTAGAAGCATACGAGTTAGAATACGCTGGTTTCTTGTCGTGGGTGGAGCAAGTCTTGAAAGCCGCCCGATTAGAACCAAAAGCAATTGAGCTAGCGTTGCGGCAGTATGCTGATGCTTATCCGACTCAAAAGGAACTGCAAGTAAATTCATTGCAAATTCTAGTGGAAGGACCGATAAAAATTCCTTCCCTACTAGAGCGTTCGGAGCGCGAAGCAGAAGTGCAAAGGCAGCAGGCAGAGGCAGAGGTAGCCTCTGTCGAACGGCAAAAACTCAAGTTAATCGAGCGATCGCAACAAACGTTACAGCAGACGTTAATTTCAACTCTATACGACGCGCAAATCAGAAGTCGGGACGAGGCTGACGCAAAGCTGGCACAATTGCTAGAAAGCTTTAATTTGTCGGGAGCGGATGCGACATCGAGAACGGGGCAGAAGTGGGACACCTTAATTGCTCGCTTGCAAGTCTTGATGCAATACGATCGCGATTTAGAGCCACTCGTAGAGAGGGCGAGGCAGTTGGGGCAGCTATACCTGAGTGACAGCCCCGATTTAGATCGGATACAGCAGCACTTGGAAGACTTCCGAGCCATGCTGAAGCAGCGCGTGCAGCAGAAAAGCTCGACTGGAGAGGGGCTTGCCAACTTGACGAAGGCGTTGGCACTGGATGCGGGTTACTCCGAGTTACTTCGGCAGTTAGAGGCGATCGCGCAGCAACCAGATCCGGAGCAGTTGCGGCAGCTCAAGGGCAAGTTGGCATCGATGGAGAATTTGTTTAAATTCCGTACCAAGGACTTGCTCAAACGCTGGCAGCAGGCAGAGGCAGCGGTGCGCCAGGAGTTGGGGTTAGAAGCAACAGCCAAGACAAAGGATCTCGTTACTGCTCCAGATGCCGTCGATAGCGACGAGTGCGAGCGTGACTCGACCGCTCGACCTTACGACCCAGAGGCAGGATTTTAGGAGAACTCACCTTCAAGTTGGAATACAGAATTTAGATTCGAGTTAGAAAAAGAAATTAAATCATCATGATTAAATCATGGCAATCGCTAAAAACACCAAAAAGTTAGCTGCTCAAATCCCCAACAATGCCCCATCTGGCTCTGCTCTAGAGCGGTTGCAACAGTTACGGCGAGAGTTGAATCAGATTTTCTTGGAGCGATCTAGTGCGATCGATGGAGTGCTAGCCGTATTGCTCAGTGGTGGAAATGTGGTTTTATTTGGTCCGCCTGGTTGCGCCAAAAGCTGGATGTTACAGCAGTTATGCCGAGCAATCTCTGAAGCTATATTCTTCGATCGCCTCCTGCAACCGACCATCACTCCTGACGAGTTACTTGGGCAACTGTCACTGCGAGCATTACAGCAGCAAGACGAGTTAATTCGCAACACCAAACGCCGACTGCCAGAAGCACACATTGCCTTTTTAGATGAAGTGTTTCGCGGCAACTCTACCAGTCTCAATGCTTTGTTGCGGTTGATGAACGAGCGAGTCTTCGAGAATCCAGAACCGCAGCCAGTCCCGCTACTATTCTTGTGCGGTGCTGCCAATAACGTTCCCACTGATGGAGACTTGGATGCTTTCGTTGATCGGTTCGTCTATCGCCCTTGGTTGCAATACGTTCGCAAGCTAAGTTCCAAGCGGGAATTAATCCACCGATCTAGGCATAATCTCAAACTAGAGGTGAAGGTGCGCCTAACGCTGAATGAAATTCAAGCTTTACAGCAACAAGCAGCGATCGTACCTTTTAGCGACGAACTAGCAGAAGATTTAATTAAATGTCAGCTGGCGCTGGATCAGGAAGGATTTTTGATTAGCGATCGCAAGTTGCAACAGCTAGTCAAACTGCTGCAAGCCCATGCGCTGGTGCAGGGCGATTTGCAAGTGTATTCAGAATCTTTTCACGAATTGCTGCCAGACTGCCTGTGGCAGAGAGACCCCAAGGAGCGGCAGAAGATCGGTCAAATTTTGAATGTCTGCGTTCCCGATTTCAACCAGCAGGCTGTGTCTTGGTACGATGCGGCAAAGGAAGAGGTCGGCACTGTAGTGAGGGCAGCCAGAGAATACGATTTGCGTCCGAGCAGTACGACCGAACAAAAATTGATTGAAGCAACCGATAATGCTGCCAGTCGCTTGGAGGATATTGCTCGCAAGATTGAAAAGTTAATCGCCGATAACAAGAGCCGCAATGCCCGACGAGCGCAGAGAATACTAAATGATATTCGCTCTGATTTGCTAGTAGAAGTTAGCGGTTACAAAAATAAAGTTTATCAATAGTTAAATGAGTTGAATGGTAGCTTCTATTCGCTATGTGACTCAATTGCTTGTTCTGGATAAAGTTGCTCGTCATTTGTTACCTTGTACCACCAGTAACCGTCACTAGAGTCGTCCAGCTCGAACCAACGGCGGACGATGTGAGTTGAGCGTTCTTCACCATTCCAGTAGAGAGTAACTGACTGATACAGCTGAAATTTTGGGGAGCGGACTTGAATTTTTTCTGTGCTATCCATACTGAATCAATTGACTGGAAATCTTCTATATAGACTTATGCTTTAAGCACTTCTTTCTTCTTCTCGCTTGGCGAAAGTGACGATCGCATTTATCTCCTCTTCTTCTTCTTTTAGTGTTTGGTATAGCTGCCAATTTTGTTGTAGATTCAACCAAAACTCTGGACTGTTACCAAAGAATTTTGACAGCCGCAATGCCGTACTTGGCGTTACGCCGCGCTTGCCATTCACCAACTCGTTGACTCGCTGGTAAGGAACGTAAATGTTGTTAGCTAAATCCTGCTGAGTCAGTCCGAGTGGCTCTAGAAAATCTCGGAGTAAGATTTCTCCTGGGTGTGTAGGAGAGCGATGTTTAGGGATTTTCATCTATTGTTACCTCACGTAAAAACGTCAACGATCATCGACAATCTCAACCGAATCCGCTCCTTGCTCCACCCAGACAAAACAAAGCCGAGGCTCGGTCGTTGATGCGAATGCTGTGTTGACCTGCTCGCTCGCCTTGCAGGGCTTCTAACTTGTTACCTGGTGGCACTCTCAAATCGTTCAAAGATACGGCAGCGTTCAGTCGATCCAACTTTTGATCGCGCCACATTCCAAACGTTAATCGGACAAATTTTTCGCGCCTATGAGTGAATCCTCGCCATCAGAAATGTCTTCCGTTGCTCGATCTTTAAATGCAACAATCATGAGCGCGATCGCTTAGAGATAACATAATAACACGGATATTATGCTATCTTTAGCTAAAGGTTGCTACTTGCCAGTTTAAGCTCGATACATTCCTACTCTCATGCTGTACGACTTTGAACCGCTAGTATATCGAGTTGCGAGCATCTCCAAACTTTTTTGGCAGGAGTACCTCAACTATTTTGAAGATGCTCGGACGATGGTGAGAGTAGGAACTAGCAAGCTGTTTGCCTTTCCCAGTTTCACTTTGGAAGTTTTTCATCGACTTTACTACGAGAGCGAACCAGAGCAGCTAGACCCACCACCACCCGAAAGCGCTTGGGCAACAAGATTGCATCAAGAGTTTCAACAGCTCATCGGCTGTGACGAGCTGGTGGAGCAGTGTCAAGGCAACCAACTAGCAGCAGGACTGGCAACAGTGGAGTATTGCCGTCAAGTGTACGAGCGACTGCCACCACCCATGCCTCGATTTCCTAATCCACAACAGTATCGGGAGCTAATTAGGCAACTGAAGCACGATCCTGCAGTTACACCATCTCAAGCATTCGCTCGGATTCTCAACTCCACTCAAACCACTTCCCCAACTGGTTTGCCACTACCCAAAACCCGACAGCAGCAAGAACGATCTCTGTGGTTGAGGCAGCTGATAGAAGATAGTAACGATCGCTCTGCCCAACTGATCCAACTTTTACAACAGGAGGGAAAACAAGCTGTATGGCAAGCTCAACAATATGCAGCTAGTCTCGATGAAACACAAGTCAGGCAAATGCTGAGGGCAGCCCTGAATGCTGCTGATGAAAAATTGAGCGAGGCATCTGCGTGGTTGGAGATGCTGGGCTTGAGCTGGGGCAACGAAGTGGGTGGGGAGCAGCGCGTTTCAAGTACCGAAAAAATGGCGCTAGCTCAAAAAATTGCCACTCATGCCAAGCTCAAGCAGATTGCTGTTGTTGCCGGACGTTTGCAATCCTTTGCCGAGCGCAAGCGCCGCAGCAAAGCTCTAGATGCTTTTGGGGAGATAACGACGATTCAGTTAGGAGATAACTTGTCGCGGTTGTTGCCAAGTGAACTCCAGAAACTCTCTACGAGCGATCTGTTTCCTTTGTTTGCGCTCTCCTATTACGATCGCTCCCTACTGCAATACAAGACCAGGGGGAAGGAGAAGCAATGCAAAGGACCGTTGGTGGTGTGCTTGGATTCCTCTGGTTCGATGGATGGATTGCCTGACACTTGGGCAAAAGCAGTGACGGCAGTGTTAGGACAAATTGCTTACCGAGAGGGACGGCACTTGCGAGTGATTCACTTTGCAACTAGAGTTTGTCGAGTTGATGATTTTCCACCCCACCACCACGACTTTTCGCGACTGCTGGAGTCGATGCTGGCTTTTTACAATGGTGGTGGCACTGCTTGGGAGCCAGCTTTACTATCTGCTACCCAATGTATTGAGGAAAAACCACAGTTCAAAGGAGCAGATATCGTCATGGTTACAGATGGCAGGTGTGACGTGAAGCGGGATTTTTTAGAGCAGTTAAAAGTCAAGCAGCAACAGCGAGAATTTAGTATTTATGGAGTCTTAATCGGTGGTGCGGACGAACGGCAGATGAAGCAATTTTGCGATCGCATCTGGGTTGTTAAAGATCTTGTTAGTGATGAGATAGCAATTGATGAACTGTTCTTGCTGTAACCCGATCAACAATTCCTATATATTTACTGTATGCTATATGTAATTTTCTCTACCTGAATTCACCTATGAGATTTTTTTGACGAGTTATTCAAAGTATTCATACCAATCTCCTTCCTAGACTACTACTTGAATTGTCTTAAAATCTGATGAAGGAATCTTCTGGTACTGACAACTAGTCACAAAGACAAAGCAGCAGAAAAACTTCCTCATTGAATACTGGATACGTTGTTTGCTCGTACTGTTCTATAGTGATGAAAAACTGCCCCTAATTGAATATTCTGCAATACTCAAAATAGATTTTATCAAAACTGTTGCCTTGTTTTAGAAAACAGAATACAGCAAGTAATTCAAATAAGCTTAAAAGGATATTTTTAATAAAACCGTTGGCTTCACACCTTACTGTTATTCATTTTACAAGTTTTTCTCGATTTAAAAGTATATATTAAAGTTTCTCGTTTAATCAAATATTATGTACACGAAAATTGCACTTAAAATTATATTTTTTTATTCGTCAAAAAACAATACTTCGCAAATTATATTTTAAATGTAAAATATTATTATATAGCGTTTCTCAAGCTAGTGAGGTACAAATAAAGGAGAGATAACTGGTCTTTTTCTTCAATCCATGAAAGCATACTCAATCGACCTGCGCCAGAAAATTGTTGATGCCTACGCAGAAGGAAACATTTCGAGCGCGTCAATTAGCCAAACAATTCCGAGTCGCATTGAGTTTTGTCGAAAAGTTGCTCAAACAATATCGAGAGACTGGCAGTGTTGCGCCTAAAGTACGCAGACAACAAACGCCAACTAAGCTCAACACAGAACAGTTAAACGTGCTGACCGCAATTGTAGAAGCCAACAACGACGCGACCTTGGAAGAACTGCGAATTTTGTTGCACCAACAAACGGGGGTTCTCATCGGGCGCTCCACAGTCGATAGGATGTTGCGACAGCTGAATTTAACCGTCAAAAAAAACACTACATCCGAGTGAAAAGGAGAGTGAACGAGTGCAACGCAAACGAGTCGAGTTTTGGCAGTTGATGAGCGGTATCCTGGCAAAAGATTTAATCTTCATTGATGAGTCAGGAGTTAATCTGGCTTTAACCCGCTTATTCGCCCGTTCTCCCAAAGGGAAAAGAGCGCGAGGGACACAACCTCAAAAACGGGGGAAAAACGTCTCTATAATTGGTGCAATTGGATTGAGTGGGGTCATCACTCAAGTCAGTCTATTGGGCGCGACCGATAGTTTAACCTTTGAAGCGTTCATTGCTCAAAGACTCGTTCCGAAGCTATGGTCAGGTGCTTGTGTGCTGATGGATAACTACTCGATTCACAAAAGCAAAGAGATTGAACAATGGATTGCTCAAGCGGGGGCGAAGTTGATTTACTTACCCCCTTATTCTCCCGATTTCTCACCGATTGAAAATTGTTGGTCGAAGATCAAAAGCTTGTTGCGCTCAAGTGAGGCTAGAAATTATCCTGACTTAGCTAAAGCAATTGAAGAAGCTTTTGATCGGGTATCTCTAGATGATATTCGTGGTTGGTTCACTCATTGCTGTTACTGTACCTCAGTAGATTAGGAAACGCTATAGTTCGATTGCAAAAACTTATTAATGCAATATATTTTGTTGTTTTCGTCACTCTACTTTCTGAAAATCAGCTAATAGCATTTTCTGCTAGTTTTTAATTTAAGAGTCTATTTGTTGAGTCAATCAAAAGAGAGTGAAGTCAGGTAGATTAATGTAGTTGAGCTGAGTGCTTCAATTAGTTATTCGAGCGTGAATATTATACCAAGTGCAAGCAGCAAACCATAAATTAGTTTTTCAAATACTTTGGTAGGTATACGCTTACCAATTAGATTTCCTAAAAAGATTCCTGCTGCAATAGCAGGCAGTGAATAAAGATAGGCTCGTACAACATCTGTAGTCCATAAACCTGATAACGCATGGCTGGTAACGATTAAACAGTTGGTCAAGAAGAAGTAGCCTTGTAGGTTAATACGATAGTAGTCTGTTGACCATCTTTGAAGTGTTCCGTAAATAACGATCGGTGGACCGTTAGTGTTGTACCCACCACCAAGAACTCCGGCAATAAAACCAAAAATTCCAGCTAACCGCTCATCTCGAAGTTGAGGCAATGCTAACTCAAACAAGCCGTAAAAACCATAGATAATTAATAAGATTCCTAAAATTGATTTTACCAATTGTTCTGGAGCGAATCGAATTAGAATCAGCCCGAATGGAATTCCAATTAATGTTGCAATAAATAACCGCCAGATTCCATGTAGATTAAATAAGTGCCATTGATTTGACAAAATTATAAAGCTACTCGTTAAGCCTACTAGCGCAACAAGTGGCGTTGCTATTTGTATTTTAGTAATCAAAACTAGTAGTGGCATAGCAACTAAAGCATCTCCAAAACCGATAGCAGAGTGAATAAAAGTCGAAATAAATAAAATGCTAATAAGCAATAATTGAGTTATTTCTGTATCCGTGCCATACTCTTCAGCACTCACGCGATTGCATCAGTAAAGTGCGGTAGCAAAACCCAGACTAAGAACTGTAATGAACAGCCAAGATAAAGCGCCAAGATAGAGAGGTTTTAGTCCAATTGTTTGCATATTTTGCCAGCGGGTTTCTAGTCCCATTGCTGCCATTGCCGTAGATAGGAGTAACAAATTAGCTTGTCCGACATTTGTTTTCAAACTTGTAGGAAAAAGACCCCAGCTATTGAGGAGAATGAGTGCAACAAAGCCAACCGCAAACCAGGGAACTACAGAGCGGACTGGATGATTTGCTTTGCTTGCAGTTTGGCTGCGTGCGTACAAGGTACTGGCAATCGGTATAATTGGAGCAAGCCAGAGAACTCGCGATAGCTTGGCAATGCTGGCAAGCTCTCCACTCACAGAATTAAATTGAAAGGCAGCTGCGATCGCTTGCGCTACTTCATGAATGGACGATCCGCACCAAATCCCAAAAGCTTCTGGAGTCAAGCTGAGAAAAGGTAGAACCAATGGATAGAGCAGCATGGAAAGCGTACCATACAAAGTAATAATTCCCACAGCATAGGTTGTATCTTCATCCGAATTATCGATTGTGGCTGCCATAGCAACGATCGCTGATGCTCCACAGATCGACGTTCCAACTGCAATTAAATATGTTAATGCCTTCCCCACCTTGAGGTAGCGTCCCAGCCAACAAGTAAACCCGAAGGTCGCTACTAGTACGATCGCGATCCCTAAAAATCCGATAATGCCAACCTGATGTAGCTGGGACAGGCTAACTTGCAGTCCTAACAAGGCGATCGCCAATCGTAGCAGTCGCTTGAGCGCAAATTTAATTCCAGGGTGACATCGAATCGGAACTCCCACGCTATTTTGCAACAGAATTCCTAGCAGAATTGCCAGAATCAGAGGACTTAATATATTCAAACCAGGAAGCAAATGCAGCAGGAAGGCAACGCTTGCTATGCACAAAGCGAGCAGCAAACCTGGAGCGATGCGAACTATTTGCCGCTCTAGTCTCTTTCTGGCAATTTCAACGACTAAACTCCACTTCGGCAGGGTTGTCTCAGCTTTTCGCCGCATAGAACCTCATAGATGGGAAGATAGTGGCACGAGAACGGGGCAAAACGTTGCATTCAAAGCTACGGCGATCTGCTGAAATGTTCTACTAGTTAAAGAGATTGAATCTGCCAGCGTTAGCGGTTTTCCTGCATCCCCACCCGTACAAATTTGCGGGTCGATTGGTACTTGTCCTAGTAAGGGAGTATGAAGTTCTGCTGCTAACTGCTTGCCGCCGCCACTGCCAAAGATAGGAATCGCTTCCCCAGAGCGATCGCGCAGGTAACTCATGTTTTCGACAATTCCCAGTACTGGAATACCAACTTGACGGAACATATGCAGATTACGACGAACATCGGCAACGGCAACCTGCTGAGGTGTGGTGACTAAAATTACGCCGCAGATCGGGCTTTCTTGCACGATTGTAATTTGAGCATCTCCAGTTCCAGGCGGTAGATCGATCAGCAGGTAATCTAACTCGCCCCACTCAACTTGATGAATAAATTGAGTCAGAATCTTGTGCAATACGGGACCGCGCCAAGCTAAAGGGCGATCGGGTTCTGCCAGTAAACCAACAGACATCACTTTTATACCGTGCGCTGTTAGCGGCAAAAACCTCTGACCATTCGAGGTATCAATTGCTTGCACGTCCGCCTGTCTCAATCCCAGCATTTGAGGCACGTTGGGACCGTAGATATCGGCATCCAGCAGCCCCACTTTTGCCCCTCCAACACTGAGCGCCGCAGCTAGATTGACCGCAGTGGTGGATTTTCCCACTCCACCTTTACCGCTAGAAATTGCCAGGGTCGTTCTTACACCAGGAATTGTGCAGATTTGGATATAAGTCTTTTTGCACCAAGGCAACGACGACAGCAGCGATTGGATTTGTTCTTGCAGGTGAAGCTGGTGGCTGCCGACGTACAGGCGCAGGTAGATATAGTTGTCTACAACTCGTAAGTTTCGCACCATTCCCAAGCTAACGATATCATTCTTCAGCGTAGGTTCGATAACCTGCTTCAGTAGTTGCGCCACATCTCGATGGCGTGCTTCTGCCACTGGATCGGCAGGGATAGGTGCATGAGTTAGAGTCGTTGGGCTGGCGTGCCAGGGTAACCGATCGCTATGCATGAGAAGTTTCCTGCATCGATTGAATCTGCTGGATTGCTCTTTGGGTGTAAATGCATACGTCTTTATCTGGATCGTCTAATGCTTGTTGCAGAGCATTGAGGGCAGCTGGATTTTGTAAAACGCCAAGGGCGATCGCCGCTTCTTTTCGCACGTCGGAATATTCATCTGTTAATGCTTTGACTAAGGCGGGTAAGGTACAGTTATCTGGCGTTTTCTGCAAGGCTTGCAGTGCAAACTTTCGCACCTGCCAGTGTTCGTCTCTCAAGGCAGTTTGCAAGGCGGCTACGGCTGTGGAATCGGCATGAATGAAGAGCGATTTAGCTGCATTGCGCCTGACTTGCCAATCTGCATCGGCTGTCAGTGCTTGACAAAGTGTGGGAATGACTTCTGGATCTGCTAAATGTCCTAAAGTTAATGCTGTCGCCCGCCGTACTGTTGCGTCTGGATCTGACATCAGCGCGATCGCGGCGTGACAGCTGGCGACTTGATTGAGATATCTCAGCGTCGTGACAGCAGCTTCGCGCAACTGAGCATTTGCGGATTTAAAAAAGGGCAGAACGTAAGACAAACATTGAATATCGTGGATCTTCCGCAGCAAAAACAGGATATTCAACTGTACGTTTGGATCGTCTTGATGCAGGGCATCGAGTAGCAACAACAAATGCTCGGCAGAAACTAATTCGCCCAAGGCAGAGCGGGCTTCGTCGCGAATCTCCGCATCAGAGGAAGCAAGGCATTTTACTAAAGCCGGAACCGCAGCAGGGTTGGCTAGCTCCCAAAGAGCCGTAACTGCCAGCTTTTGTACTGCTTGGCTCTTGTCTGCGAGAGCCATTATCAATGGCTCCAATGCTGCCTCATCTCCCAAGTGTTGCAAGGTTTTGACGGCAACTAGGCGATCGCTTAAGTCGGGCGATCGCAACATTTCTACCCATTGGTTCAACTCAAAATCAAATTCAGATGCCATTTTTAGTTCTTTAGCGCAACAAGAATGGAATTTGGACTGTAATCGCGTTTGTCGGGCATTCTTTTTCGCAGGGCAAGCAGAACCAGCACTCGTCATACTTCATATAGGCTTTGCCAGTTTCAGGATTCTTTGCCAACACGTCCAACGGACATACCTCAATACAAGCCGTACATTTTTCCAGACATTTTGATTCGTCTACGATTACTGGTACATCAACTCGTTGTGTTGCTAAAGCCATAATGTTAATAACTCTCCTGAATCCAAAATCTAAAATCCAAAATCAGCGAACTGCTACGTCATAAACTTCTGTGACGACATCCACGTCCACGATGTACGGCTCGACCGGACGCTTAAACAACACCATTTCACCGGACTCGTCGCGCTTTAAATTGACATGACAGAACCATTCATCGTTATTTTTCTCTGGATAGTCCAAGCGATAGTGATACAGCCCCCAACGACTTTCGCGGCGATATAGCGAGGCGCGGGCTGCCATTTCCGCACAATCTCGAATAAAGTGGACTTCCATACAGCGCATTAATTCGTGGGGATCGCGAGCGCCCATCAGGTCTAATATTTCTTGATAGCGCCTGAAGTATCTCAAGCCAACCTCCATTTTGTGGTCGGATTTCGGTGGTTGAAGATAGTCATTCACCAAACGGCGTAACTTGTATTCCACTTGCGTGTGGGGAATACCGTTGGGACGATCTAGAGGCGCGTAAATACGAGCTTTTTCTGCTTCAAGGAAATCAGAGTCAGGTTCAACGTGCGATAAATCTTGGCTGTAGGCGATTGCATTCTCACCCGCTAACCGTCCAAATACAAAGGCTCCAATCATGTAGTTGTGCGGCACGCTTGCCATGTCTCCAGCTGCATATAGCCCTGGTACGGTTGTTTCTGCTTTTTCATTCACCCAGACTCCAGAAGCACTATGACCGCTACACAACCCAATCTCGGAAATATTCATCTCCACGCCATGAGTGCGATAGTTTTCACCCCGATTTGCATGGAAGCGTCCTCTACTTGGGCGCTCGTTCGCCCAAAGAATTGACTCGATTTCAGCGATTGTATTTTCATCCAGGTGAGTCATTTTGAGTTGGACTGGACCTTTACCAGAATTCAACTCCTTCCACACCTCCAGCATCATTTGACCGCTCCAGTAGTCGCAACTAATGAAACGGTGTCCTTCCGCATTGGCAGTATATGCGCCGAAGGGACTGGCAACATAGGCACACGCCGGACCGTTGTAGTCTTTGATTAAGGGGTTGATCTGGAAGCACTCAATATTGGTCAGCTCTGCTCCAGCATGGTATGCCATTGCATAACCATCTCCAGCGTTGGTGGGGTTCTCATACGTACCGTAAAGATAGCCGGAAGCAGGCAAACCCAAGCGTCCGCAGGCTCCCGTACAAAGAATGACAGCTTTTGCCTGGATGACGACAAAATCGCCATTGCGGACATCAAAGCCGACAGCTCCAATGGCGCGACCGTTTCGCACTAACACGCGAGTTGCCATGACGCGATTTGTGACTTTGGCTTTATGGCGTTTGACTTGACGAGTTAAAATTGTTTTCAAGTCTTTGCCTTCCGGCATTGGCAGCACGTACTTGCCAACCCGATGTACCTGTTTTAGGTCGTAGTTGCCTTGAGCGTCTTTCTGAAATTTGACTCCCCAGCTTTCTAGTTCTTGAATGACTTCAAATCCAAGTTTGCCTGTTTGATAGACTGCTTGCTGGTTGAGGATGCCGTCGTTGGAGATCGTGATTTCGCGGACGTATTGTTCGGGAGTAGAATTGCCAGGAATCACGGCAGTGTTGACTCCATCCATCCCCATCGCGATCGCGCCACTGCGACGAATATTTGCTTTCTCCAAAATCAGTACATCTGCTTCTGGATTCGCTTGTTTAGCTTTGATAGCAGCCATCGTTCCCGCCGTGCCACCGCCAACAACGAGAACATCAGTCTTCATCCATTGAGTATTCACTTGAGTATCCACTCAGAACTCCTCTCTATTTGCGAAAACTCTTTACTTTTAAACAACGGGTTGAGGTAACAGGGGAAATCTGCGTCAACATTGTTTGGCTTACCTATTACCGCAGACAGAACGCGATCGCCGATATATATTGCTGTGACGATCGCCGCCTGTTTTGCTCTAAATTCATTGTGCAACAAATATAACTGTTTTTTTATTCAATTCTTTTATAGACTAATAAAACAATTCGATATTAAATTCAGCCATCTAAGCTTAGATTGCGCTACTAATTTGGCACTATGGAAGTTTATCAAGTTAGGGTTTTTCTCGAAGTTGCTCGTCACTTGAGTTTTACTGAAGCAGCAGATACGTTAAATCTGACTCAGCCTGCTGTGAGTGCCAAGATCAAATCTTTAGAGTCAGAATTAGGAACGCCGCTTTTCTATCGGTTAGGGCGAAAAATTCAGTTAACAGAAGTCGGTGAATTTTTATTGGCGGAAGCACCAAGATTAATTCAAATCGAAAATCAACTCTTGCAAAGAGTCGAAGAGATCAAAAAAGGGAAAACTGGTAACTTAAGAATTGGCTGCACAGCCGCGATCGCCAATAGTTGGTTGCCTCAATTCGTTTTTGAGTATCGCCAACAACATCCTGGCATTCAAACTCAGTGTCTTGTATTTGATTCAGCCGAACTTCTCTATCGAGCAGTAACTGGCGAACAAGTTGATTTAGGAATTTCAGAGCTGAGTTTTGCAGATTTTTCCGAAATATTTGCCACGACAGTTGATGCGATCGACTACTCTTTATTTGTTGCTGCACGTCATCCATTGGCGGGACAGGGCTGGTTGAGCTTACAGGAGTTGAAAAAATATCGTTGGGCAATCCTAGCTGCTGACTCTCCTAGCCGATTGATGTTCGAGTCTCGGTTAGCAGAAATCGGGCTATCTTTAGCTGACTTTCCTCAACTAGAAATTGTCGATACAATTAGCTTGATGCGAACCTATATTTTACAAGGAAATTATTTAGGATTCGCTTCTAATTTCGATTTCAAATCTGAATGCAATGCTGGGATGTTAGTACCTATTCCCCTACAGGAATTTGCCTTATCGGGAAATGTCTACTTACTGTCCCTCAAGCGGTTGAGTTTGTCTTATGAAGCCAGTTACGATCGGTCAAACCCTCGATCGCGCAGTTTAAACCCAAGTCAAAAATTCATTGCTTTAATTCAGAATTTGCCGCAACAAAAATCACAATCTCCTATGAGGCTGCGATCGCCAAGTTTTAACCTTCGTACTGCTAATTCTCCACGTCCTGAAACGTTAAATCTCTCAATTGGAGTGCAAAACGGTACGATTCCCGCAATTACAGCGGGATTGCTGGTGCAACGCTTGAATTTGTTGGAACACTTTTTACCCAAAGATGGGCGTTATAGCGCCACCCGCTATCAAATTCACTGGTGCGACTTCCCTACGGGAGCGCCAATCGTAGAAGGATTGCACTCTGGCAAGCTTGACATTGGCATCTTGGGGGATTACCCATTACTGCTCAGTGCTGCATCAGGAAATAGCGCCAACGCTAGAAAAACTCGTTTGGTTAGCTTTGTCTCGATCGATCCCGACGGCTCTTGCAGTGCTGTGATTGTCCCCAACCGGTCTCGAATTCAGAGTATTGAAGACTTACGTGGAGGTGCGATCGCGGTTCCTTTTGGTTCTGCCGCTCATGGCATGGTAATGAGATCGCTGAACTCTGCCAACCTATTGCATGAAGTCAAACTGACATCGTTGGAACACGCTAGCCCCACTCAACTGTTTAGTTTTCCCCCGCACCTTGCAGATGGTTATGCCCATTTTGCTCCTTTTCACGAAATTGCTTGCCGTCAAGGTAAATTTCGTTACTTATCTCGCGGCAATTGGGAAAATTTACCTGCATTTTATGGAATTGTAGCTAGTAGCGAAATCGCCCAGCAATATCCAGAAGTTGCGATCGCTTACTTAAAAGCAGTTGCCGCTGCTCAACATTGGTACGATACAACATCTGTTGCTGCCGATCTCGTCAGTCGGTGGACTCAGTTAGAAACAGAAATTGTCGCTCAAATTCTTCATAGTTCGCAACAACACCAGCCTGGACGTTTTTTGTCAGAAATGACTATTCGCCCCGATTGGTTGAGCTTACATATCGAGCACCTGACTCAGATTCCTACCAATGCCAATCTACTCAAAATTGACTTAAATCGCTGGATTCAATCAGAGTTTTTGCAGCAACTAAATACTTAATCAATTCTGCATTATTCTAACTCCATGCTTCTAAGGGTTTCCTCTCGAATTAGTTCAAATACTTGACGATTCAACTGCGCGAATTCTGGTGTTAGCATACGATCGGCGTGGCGAGGTCGAGCTAGATCGACTTCAACTACTTCTTTGATTCTGCCTGGATTTACACCCATGACAAAGATGCGATCGCTTAAAAACAGAGCTTCCTCAATATCGTGAGTTACAAACATGACAGTAGATTTTAGTTCGCTCCAAATGCTCAAAAGTAACTCTTGCATCATGTGACGAGTTTGAGCATCCAGGGCGGCGAAAGGTTCGTCCATCAGCAGCACCGAGGGCGAGTTAACTAATGCTCTCACAATACTAGCTCGTTGCTGCATCCCTCCTGATAGTTGATACGGGTAGGAATGGCGATGCTTGTAAAGACCGACTCGGTTGAGATAGTAATTGACTATCTCTTGTCGTTCTGCCTTGGTGATGCCGCGAATCTTCAAGCCAAACTCGACATTTTGAAACGTGGTTTTCCAGGGTAATAACGAGTATTGCTGAAACACAAAACCGCGATCGGCTCCAGGACTATCCACTTGTCGCTTGTCTACAAAGACGTAGCCACTCGATGGTTTGATAAAACCTGCTACGACATTGAGAATAGTCGATTTACCACAGCCAGAGGGACCTAACAAACAAATAAATTCTCCTGGATTAATCTTGAAGTTAATCGAGTCCAATACCGAAATGTTTTGTCCCTTGCGCTTAAAGGTAACTGATAAGTTCTCCAGCTCTACAAACCCTTTGACTGCTGCTTGAGCAACTCTTTTCGCCAGCTTAAATGCCATTTTCAACCCTCATACAAGCCAAATCTCAACAATTTTTACCTACGAGCTTTTCTTCTTCATCACTCGCCAAGGCATCAGCAGTTGGGTGAGGCGATCGACTGCGTAAGAACTCAACGCTCCCATCAAGCCAATTAGCAGCATCCCCATCACAATCGGCGGATAGTTAGAGGTGACGTATGATTCCCAAGTCAGATAGCCGACTCCGTAGCGTCCGGCAAGAATCTCGGCAGTGACGAGACAAAACCAAGAGTTACCCATGCCAATAACTAAACCACTCGCAATACTCGGCATCGCTCCTGGGACGACAATATCTTTAAACGTATGCCATTGCTTTGCACCCAAGCATTGCCCGACTCGCAATAACACGATATCCGTGCTTTCAACTCCTTTGATCGTGCTAATCAAGATCGGAAAAAATGCACCAATGAACGTGATGTAGATCATCCCCGATTCTGAATCGGGAAACATCAAAATTGCCAAAGGTATCCAGGCTACCGCCGGAATTGGTCTGAGTAACTCTAGTGGCAGGAAAGCTAAGTCTTCAATCTTCTGAAACCAACCGATCGCAATGCCTAAGCTAATTCCCAAAATTGCGGCTGTGGTATAACCTGCAAATACTCGAAATACGCTCGCTTTAATATGCGTCATCGGGTCGCCAGAAAAAAATTGAATTGTGGCTCCCAAAACTTCTATTGGAGATGGCAAAAAAGCAAAGTTAATAAAGAAGTTAAACTTTACCGCACATAAAAGCTGCCAAATTCCAAAAAATAGCAAGAGTGACAGCAAACGCCTAAACGTTTTGGAATTATGCCATAACGGAGTCATTGAGGTGCGTTCGCTAGCAGACTCAGATGAATTGAACCAGCGAGCGATCGCCGCACTCAAACGCTCTATCGGTCTAACTTTGTTAGAACGCCTTGAAGACGAGTTAGACATCAAAACAACCTCCTAATTTGCAAAGTTCAAGCCGCGCCAGCAGTCGCAATTGATAGACGATCGATAGCTGCCAACCACCAACTATTAATTGCCAATTACTAATTACAAACGCCGATCGGTAATTTATCTGAGTAAAATGTTTCACAGTACAGATCTCACAGACTGTATCCATTTACTCACTCTCAAAAATACTATCGGTTACTAGCCGCTACCACTGGCTTTGCTGTCTGGGCATACGACTGCTGCAATCCTTGGAATGTCGCAACTTGAGCGTTTGCTTGTTTTGCAAAGGCTTGAGCATCTTTTTGGGTTAAAAATGCAGACACTTCATTGCCTTGACGCACGAAAAAGGAATTTTCGGCAAACAACTTCCATCCTTTGTGGCGATCGTGGACGAAAATTGCACTTGTTGTCTTGCCATCAGCTTTGAGCTTTTGCAGTGCTGCCATCATATTTTGAATCGAGGCGAAATTCATCACTTTGTTCTCGCCTTCCAACCAAACTTGAGCTGCCATTTTCGCATTGGCAATTTTTTCTCCAGTTTGGGCATCTTTCCCTGCGATCGTAAAAGAATCGGCAGTGGTAACAACATCATTGTATTTCAGTCCCATCTCTTGCATTGCCTGCTTCAGATAGCTTTCGTCTGCCTGCTTCATCACTGTCTCAGGAGTTATACTGGCATCTAACTTACCTAACTGCTTCAGCGTTACGACGCTATTTCTTAACGCTTCCAAGTGAACTTGACGAATGGTTGGATCGAGCTTTTGTAAGCCAGAAGGACCGATGAACATATAAACGACTTCTCGCTCCACCCCAGTCCATTTTTCAACTTTGGCAGCGATCGCTTCCGGTTGTGCGCGAAACATTTTATTAGCGTCTAGAAGTGCCTTGAGATATGCAACGACGACTTCGGGATGGGCTTTGGCAAAGTCCGATCGGACTAGCACTCCATGTAAGGTGGGAATGTTAGTTTCAGCGCCATCAAAAATTTTCTTGGCAAAGCCGCGAAAAGAAAACAATTCGCCAAAGGGGACGAAATCTGCATGAGCGTCAATTTGCTTCGTTTGCAGATTGCTACCTCCAACTTCAGGAGATTGGCTGACTAGCTTGAGATCTTTTTCTGGATCGATCTGTGCGCCCTTGAGTGCTTTCAGTAACATCCCATGAGCTGCCGAACCAAATGGCACAGAAACTTGTTTACCCTTTAAATCTGTTAGGGTTTTAACCGTACTGTCTTTGGGAACTACAATTGCATTTCCAGCTCCCGTGGGGCTGTAGCCCAGCGTCGCAATGTATTTCGTCCTTACATCTCCTCCCTTCTGCTGGAAAGTCGTCATATTAATTGTGGCTGGAAAATCTCCCATTAAGCCAATATCAATTTGGTTTGCCAGCATTTTGTTGGTAATAGGTGGTCCAGAAGTGTAGCTCGACCACTCAATTTTGTAATCTACATTTTGGTATTTACCAGTTTTAGGCAGATATTTTTCTAATAGTTTTTCTTCCCGAATTATTGAACCACCTGTTGCAGTGTTGATGACTTGATCTTGCGTTCCAATTGAAATCCGAACGACTTTCTTGTTAGTTGAATTATCTGAATTACTCGCAGACGTTCCTCTAGAACAAGCATTGGCAAACACCAAAGATATCACTAACAGAGCGAATATAAAACCTTTCCTCGTGAAATGCTCTTGTCTCATAACAGAATCTATTTTGTTTTTAGCTCTCTTTGTTTATCTATTTAATTAAGCGAGTAGCGGCTGTATCTGTAAGTTAAGATACAAAGCTAGTTAATGTCTGTATTCTATTTATAGAAAAGATAACTGAATTGATAAAATATTTTATTAATACTGAAAATATAATTCAAGACAACACTTTGTCTGTATGCTGAATCTGATTGATGAATCTCAAGTAGGTTCGCAATAAATAACTATGTAATTTTTCTTATTTATTCTTCTCTAATGAGTTCAATATTTCATTCAATAGCTCTCTGAGTGACGAGCCTGTTTTCAGCCCTGGCAGTAGTAGTCATTGCTTTAGATTAGTACAGACAGCAGTTGTATATTCTTAGCACAACTGTAATATTTGCTAACTAGAGCATCAAATAGCAAACGAGTTTAGGTATTTACGTTAGCAACATATCTCTCATTGAAGAAGCGTTGCACAACGTTTGATTAAGGTTTGTTACGGAAATGCTGTAGAGATTTTCCATCATCTGGGCTTTATTTTTGCCACATTACTGTCTGATAGCATTGGCTTTAACATCGTGTTCTCATATTTTATCAAGGAACTCAGGACAGTAAAAAAATAGATAGATGCGGTTGGAATATCGTCGTGAAGTGCCGTTGCCTTACTCATTTGCAGCAATGGACTGGATGACGACAATCTACGGTCGGAAAAATCTTGTCAGAACGATGATGAAACCAGAGGCTCAAAGGTATCAACCAGTCGATTGCGTAGCATGTCAACTTTAGGAATCATTTGTTTTTGCCGCGATAGTGCTAGATTCACATGCATTGGCATGACTGCACCATGACGCTTTACGGGTGGAGCTGCAAGTTTCACGTCCCAGGGATCGAACCCTTCAGGCGATATAACGAAAGAACCACCAGGATAGGGACAGTCCGTTCTATTTGCACAAATTAAGTAAACGCGATTATCCACTGCCTTAGGAACAGCCAATAACTCTCGCTCAAACGGATGCTGCCAAGCACAACACCAAGCAATTATGTCAACTCCATTTAAAGCTAAAGCTCTAGTCGATTCTGGGAAATAACCGTCGTATCCTAATATAATTCCTATCCGACCGAAAGGCGTTTCAAAAACTGGAAATGAATTTCCAGGTTTCGCCCAGGCTCTAATTTCAGGCTCCAAATGCACTTGATGATAGCGACCGATAACTTCACCTTCAACCCCAACTAGGACTGCGGTAGGTATCAAAGCATCTGCAACTTGCTCGATTAAGGGAAGAATCAGAGCACAACCATAACTTTTGGTAATTTTAGCTGCTTGCTGTAAATGCTTAAAAGCTTGAAGAGATGCAGCTTTGGCTTCTTCATGATTAGGTGACCAGGTTGGAACGTTAAAGTGTTGAGGTAATGCGATCAGTTTTGCTCCAAGCTTAGCTGCATGACCGATCATCTCAAATGCTGCCTCAAGACTAGCTGGTTCTGAAATTGCATGAGATTGAACCGCAGCTACTTTAGCGATCGCCTGCTCCGGTACTAAAGGTTGTTGGAGTAGTGGAGCCAGAGGAGTTTTCGCAAAAGGTTTTCGGAGAATTTGATAGGTATCAGGGCGACGGTCTGATAAATTGCGATGAAGCTGACAAGCATCAAGCCGGATTTCAGCAGTGGCTACACCATGAGTATCGTAAGGAATTTGAGCCATAACATGACCAGTAGGGGCAACAATCGAACTTCCACCTGGGTAGTAAATACTGCGCTCTACTCCTGCTTTAGTTGCTGCAACTATCCATACTCCATTCTCGTAAGCACGGGCAGGTAACCACATTTCGGCTCGATCCATGACAAAAAAGTTTGCCATGTCAATGAGAATTTCAGCTTTTTGTAAAGCCAGACAACGAGCAATTTCAGGAATACGCCCGTCAAAGCAAATTAGCAAACCAACTCGACCCAATTCTGTATCAACCACCGGACAACCTTTGTTACCAACCTCAAACCAGTTCTGGTCGTGCGTTGCTAAGAATTGCTTCTGGTAGTGGAGAATAACTTTGCCTTGAGGATCTAGTAAAACACCGCTATTGTAAATCTTGCCGTTACTGATATCTTTTTCAGTAATACCGCTAGCAATATATATTTCATACCGGCAACAAAGGTCTGCGATCGCGCTTACATATATTCCTGAGAGCGTTTCTGCCAAATCCGCACAGTGCTGCGCCGAATCGAACAGATAGCCAGTATTCATGCACTCTGGAAAGACGACTAGTTTTGCTCCCTGTCGCACTGCCTCTTGGGTATAATGACGCACCAAGTTTATGTTATGCTCGATGTCTCCCAAGACAGCTAAAGTTTGAACGACGGCGGCTCGAAAACTTGCTTTGACCATAAATGTGTTTTAAGACTCCAGAAAAACTAAGCTAGCTGCGCTTTCTCTAAAATTAGATTCTGTGCCTTCATCGATTGACCCAGTACCCCCTCTTTTTGAAGGACATCAATTAACGCTTGATAAGAGTTGATATCTGCCCGATCTAAGTCGCTGAAGCTGCGTAATCGAGGTTGGGCAACATACTTAACTTGGTCGGGTTTAATGGCGGTATACTTAGCCAGGATAGGGCGATACTTATCAAAATTCTGGTTTGCCATCTTTGTCGCTTCGTCTATGACTTGTATTACTTTTTTAGCGACTGCCGGACGCTCTTTAAGAAATTTAGCCGTAAAGACAGCAGCACCAGAGTAGAACGGATCGGAAATAAACATTGCTACTGGATTTGTCATAGCCCGTTTTGCCTGTCCGGTCGATAATGCGATCGAGCCAACGGGTTCTAAGGAGAGCGTAGCATCTACGGCTCCAGATACTACCGAAGTTACGTGCAATCCTACTGCCATCTGCTCCACCGTCAAGTCTTTATCGGGATCTAAACCGTTTCGCCGCAGAATGTACTGAGTAATAGTCCGCCATTGAATTCCAGGTAGAGTACCGATCTTCTTACCCTTCAAATCTTTAAATGACTGAATTGGAGAGTCAGGCTTGACGATCAATCCATCATTAATGAAGTTACTCTTAATTCCACCCCCTTGCAGACCAAAGACTTTGAAAGTGCCTGGTGCTTTTGCCTCTGCCAAAACTGTAATTCCTGCCGCCGCACCAGGAGGTCCGAAGTCCGCTCTTCCAGAGACGAGCGAATCGATAATTTGATTGGGATTTTCAAACTTGGCTGATTCAATTTTTATGCCTGCTTTCTCAAACAATCCCTCCTCCAAAGCAACGTAATAAGCTGTAGTTTGCATAATTGGCAACCAAGAAGCAATAACTTTTTCTTTCTTACTCGCGCTTGGAGTAGCAGTGGTAGAAGTCGAGCTGTTAGAAGATGAAGTTGTAGAAGACAATTGATTCGTACAGGCAGTTAGGAGACCAGTACCGACTGTAATAGAACTGTATTTAACAAACCTGCGTCGGCTCCAATTTCTTGAAATTTTACGACGGAAAAATTCGCGATCGTTGCTTTCTAGATCGTGCATAACTAATTATTTACCCTTCCAGTGAATAAACTTATTCTCAATTAGCAAAAACATTTGATTGAGCGCGTAGCCCATTAAACCAGTAGCAATAATAGAGGCATACATTTGAGTTAGGTCAAATGTTTGTTGAGCATCAATAATTCGCTGCCCCATTCCATGAGTAGAACCAATGAACATTTCTGCTACGATAATCACTACTAGCGTTAACGATACTGCCGTTCGCAAACCAATAAATGTTTGAGGTAGAGTTTCAAAAAAAATCACGTCGAGAAAGATACGCCAGCTAGATGCTCCCATAACTTTTGCTGCTACAACTCTGGTTTTGCGTGCGTTCATCACACCATAAGCAACATTAAAGAAGATAATCAACCAACCAGCAAAAGCAGCAACGGCAATTTTGGAGAAGTCTCCAATTCCAAAAATTACTAGAAATAGCGGAAATACGGCTGTCGCAGGCGTAGAGCGGAAAAAATCAATTAAGAACTCGCAAGAGCGATACAGATGCTCGTTTGCTCCTAGAACAATCCCAATAGGAATGCCAAGAACTGTAGCAATACCAAAAGCATATAAGCTCCGGTACAAAGTCAAAGAAAAATCACGCCACAGATCGCCGGAAAAAAGGCTGTTTAATAGGGTAGTGAGGGTTGCTTGAGGAGTAGGTAATAAAAGCGGATTTACTAACTGGACTTGAGCTACTAACCCCCATAGAAGTAATAAAATTATTGTACCGATGTTTACGCTCAACGCCAGAGATAGGCTCTTAAATACTCTGTTTGTAGATTTATTATTTCTCATCGACGTACTTCCTTTTGAAATACTTCTAAACAATGAGACTTAATTTGAATAAATTTTGGATCGGCAAAAATGGTAGCCTTCCTGGGTCTTGTACTGTTGAACTTAACGATTTCTGCTATCTGGGTGGGACGCTTGGTCATCAACAAAATATTGTCAGCCATGTATACGGCTTCCTCTAAGTCGTGAGATATCATCACTGTTGTTAGGTTAGAGGTTTGAAAAACATCCTGTAGTTTGTCTCTAATTGATAAAGTTGCTTCATAGTCCAGTGCTGAGAAAGGTTCATCTAGAAATAATACTGCTGGCTGAATTGCTAATGCTCTCATGATTGAAACTAATTGTTGCTGACCTCCAGAAAGTTCGTAAGGATAGCGGTTGAGATCTATCTTAGTGTCAAATAATCCTACTAATTCTTCAACTCGTAATCGCTGTTGAATTCGAGAATATCGTGCGACTTTTAACGGGTATTTAATGTTATCAATGGCTTTCAACCAAGGATATAGAGCATCTCGATAATTCTGAAATACATAACTAATTCTAGTTTCGTGCAGAGTCTTACCATCGAAGAGAATCTGACCGGAGTCAATTGGAACTAGTCCGGCGATCGCGTTTAATAAAGTTGATTTGCCACATCCATTTGGACCAAAAATGCAGCTAACTTTACTTTTTTCAATCTCTAAGTTGAAGTCCTGATATAAGGGTTCTCGATTAAACCACTTCGTCAGTTTCCTCACTGTAATTCGGACACCTGAATCAGAATTGACCAAATTTTGCGGATCGCTCACTGCACGAAATGACATGACATATACCTGCTAAACGCTTGATAGCTTGCTAGCCTTGCTATTATTTTTTGACATCGATCGAACTAGAAACTAGTGCGTGGCTCTAGTTTCTAGTATCTGAATTGGCTATGGACGTTGTAAAGACCGACAAACTGGTACTTTCTTAAACTTGGGTAGCTTTTCAGCAGCGCGATCGGGAAGACCAAGGACGCATCTAGCTTTGTATACTATGACTTCTCCTGGCAAGGGAGGAACTAAAGGAGAAGGTTGGCGTTTTTTGCTTGCCTGTTCGTAGTCGTAGGCATAGCTAATCAGCTTACCTTCACTGTAAGGTTTTCCAAAGAAAGAGATAGTCATCGGCAAGCCCTGCGTTCCAAATCCCATCGGCACGACGATCCCTGGAAAGCCCACAGAGCTGTAGCCCCCAAGAGTTGCAGGGTTAGGACGATTAGAACTGACAAAGGTAGGATCGTCAATTGATTCAATCGGATTACTAATCGGAGCGGCAAAATTGGTTTGGTAAGGAAAAACGAGAGCATCCAAATTGTAGCGATCGAACACAGCCAGCTTAATTTGAGTTGCTGTCGGCAGCACGTTGTCAATCAGATTCTGATATTCAGGTGCGTCCGTAGAGGTAACAAGTGAGTCCTTTAGCAAACTGAGAACGCTGTCCGCTACCGGGAGCGGCGAGACAGCAATTTCTGTTTCGTAAATCTTGACAAATTCTGCTACTGTCTTAGGGACATCGGGTCCGAAGGTGGCTAAGTAAGCTTCCCAGTCTTCTTTAAATCTGTAATCGGCAATATCTCTGATATTTCGTCCGCCATTACGAACGTAGAAATCGATAAACTCAGGATCGAAGTAGACGGGATCGACAACTTTTGCACCCAGTTCCTTCAGTGTGGCGATCGCCTCTTCGGCAAGTCGGTCAATTTCGGGATCGCCGCCAAAGAAGTCGCGAGCTACGCCAATACGCGCACCTTTGAGAGAGCCTGTGCGGAGAAATTTAGTATAGTCCTTTTCGATCTTGCCTTCACTATTGAGGGTAAGCGGATCGTTGGAATCGACACCAGCGATCGCGTTGAGTAAAATAGCCGTGTCGGTTACGGTACGAGCCATTGGACCCGCCGTATCGAAGGTCAAATTTTTGGGCGCAATACCATCGCGGCTGATTAATCCTGTTGTCGGTCTTAAACCAACAATACCGTTCACTGCCGCCGGTCCGCGCACGGAGGTACTCGTGTCAGTACCAATGGCAAGAACGGTCAAGTTAGCAGCAACAGAAGCGGCAGAACCACTGCTCGATCCGCTCGTGTCACGCTTGAAGTTATAGGGATTAAGGGGCTGACCGTCGATCGTGTTATAACTGGCTCCGGCAAACTCTCCCATTGCCGCTTTACCCAAAATCACGGCTCCAGCATCTCGCAAATATTTAGTGATATAGGCATCGTCAGGAGGAATGGCGTTTTTGAGAATTACCGAACCATTGGAAGTTGGCAAGTCGAAAGTATCAATGTTGTCCTTGAGCAAGACGGGAATACCATGCAGAGGGCTTCTCGGTCCCTTCAGTTTTCGTTCTTTATCGAGCGCGGCAGCAGTTTCTAAAGCCTTCGGATTCACTGTAGTGATAGCGTTGAGAAAAGTTCCTCCATCTTCGTAAGCCGCAATTCGATTCAAATAAAGCTGTACGAGTTGTTTCGAGGTCAGCGCCTCAGCATCAAATGCTCTATTGATATCTTCTATCGTGGCTTCTTCCAGCTTGAAAGTTACGGTTTCAGTTGTTTCTGCAAAGCCAGGATTTACAAATGTAGCAGACGCAACTACTGGCACGACAGTAGCTACCAATGTTTTTTGGATCGATTTGAACAATACTTTTCTCCTTACAGGCAGGTCTCAGCTATGCCTGCATATAACCAGTTACAAAGCTCCGATTGCTAAGCAGCAACAGCTCCAAACACTTTATCCACTCGAAGACCTGAAGCTTCAAAGCCGACTGTTACTGCCGAAAAAGCAAGTTGACATTTAATTTTTGCTGATAATGCAATTTAAGTTCGGATTTATTGCCGCTTCTGTGTAATAGAAGACAAAAGTTATAGATGAAGTCACTTAATCTGACAACTAACAGACGAAAGCTTTTTGGATGCTGGGAAGATGCTTGAGTTCGATCGCAAGGTAGGAATATCTGTAGTTCAAACGGCACCAGTTTACTTAGATGCCCCTCATTACGTCAGTAAAGCCGCAACTTTAGAAAAGGCTGTGAAAAAAATTAGAGAAGCAGCAGCTGCAGGTGCAGATTTAGTTGTCTTTCCAGAAACGTTTTTACCAGGGTTTCCCTATTGGTCTCTCGATTTTAAAGCGCAGCAGCAGTTTGCCGAGATTTGGGGTAAGTTCTATTTAGAATCTGTGGTCGTGCCAGGACTGGCAACTGACAGGTTATGTGAGGTGTCTCGACAGACAGGTTCTTATGTCGTGATGGGAATCAACGAAAGAGATGCCAAGCATCCTGGTCGCATGTACAACTCTATTCTTTTTATCGGACCTGGAGAAGGAATAATTGGCGTTCACCGCAAAGTTAATATTACGATTCACGAACAACTTTTCCACACTAGAGGTACTGGAGGAAAAAACCTTAAGGTTTACGATACTAAGATTGGTAACTTGAGTGGTATTATTTGCGGCGAACACATTCAACTTCCTTACCTTTACCACTTAATTACTTCTGGCACTCAAGTTAATTGTTCTCTTTGGCCTGGTTACAATGAAGTTCCTAACGGCTACGACCTGAAAAATGAAATTTCAACTGCTACCAAGGCTCTAGCAATTTTTGGGAAGATTTGGTGTGCTTTAGCTTCCACATACATTCCCGAAGATGAAAGACCGAGTAGCTTCTATAGCAATACCTGTTTCGACCAGTCTTACGGTGGTAGCGGTATCATCAATCCAAACGGTCAGTATGTTGTTGGTCCAATTTATAACGAAGATACGATTCTGTACGCAGAAGCAGATTTGAAGCAAAATTTGTGGGGAATGTCAGTACACAATCTTAATGGTTCCTACGGTCGTTGGGATTTATTTAAGTTAATTATCAATAATGATGGAAACGAACCAAGCTTCAGTACCGAGTCAACTCCAGTTTTAAATGAGAAATCTTCCAGACAGAACAACGCGATCACTAACGGAGATGGTAATTTTAGATCCTCTACAGTAAATCCGCTCGAAGAAACTGCAAGTTTTTAGCAAATTTATCTTCGGATGACGAATGAGTTAATTATTTGAGAGGGAAGGAAGATGGTAATCGGGAAGATATTAATCTTTTGCTTATTTAGCTTTCTAGTATCATCTTGCTCTTCATCAAGCCAATTGACAAGCCAATCGACTGCACCTGCAACTCAGGAAGTTACTACGTCAGATGCAACTACTGAAAAGCAATTAATTCCCGTCAAAGCAGGTCATTTGGTTGCTCTAGACATGGCTCCGCTCTTTGTTGGAGTCGAGTCTGGATGCTTTCAGAAAAATGGACTGGCTGTAGAGACTATTGCTTTTACTAACCCTGGAGACAATAATGCTGCTTTAGCAGGAGGTGCAATTGATTTTAGTACCAATCCGTTCACTTTACCTTTTTTTGCAGCTAGTAACGGCGTACCAATCAAAACTGTATCGGCAGCTGGCGGATGGGGAGTGATGCAAGTTATTGCCAAAAGCGAGTACGGGATCGAATCTGTCAAAGATTTGGCTGACTTTGTTGCTAAAAATCCTGGTAAAAAGCTACGGATTGCCGCTCTACGTGGAGATACCTTAGAGCTGATCCTACTCGATGCTTTTGAAAAGCAAAGATTGTCTGCAAGCAATTTTGAAATGGTTTATTTTGACGATCTCTTGGCAATGGTGGATGCTTTTCGGCTAGGTGAGGTTGAAATGCTCAGCCATATTAAACCATACACGACTCAGTTTATCGCTAGTGACGAGGCAACGTTAGTCACGGATAATGCTCGGGTTTGGTCGCCGAATACGCCAAATACAGTCGTTAGCGTGCTAGAGAAAACTTTGAAACAAAGACCGCAAGTTGTTGAAGGTTATTTGAAGGGTTTGCAGTGTGCGGCTGAAATTATTAATTCTCAGCCTGAAAAAGCTGTAGCCTTACTTGAGAAAGGTAATTACTTTAGAGTGGAAAATGATGTTTTGTTGACAGCATTTAAATCTCAGCCAGAACCAATTACATTCACACCAGATTTAAAATCCATTCAAGGTGTGGTTGATGAAATGGTAAGACTGAAGTACGTCAAGGTCGATGTACCTGCCAGCAAAATCTTCGATACCTCTCTCGTACAAAAACTAGAGCAAAAATAGAGCTTCAATTAGCTGCAACTAGCTGAGTCTAGTAATAACATCATTATGGACATTAAACAGTTAACCGGATGGAAGCGAACATTTGTGTCTGGATTGTGCGGTCTATCTGCTATTCTGTTTCTAATAGGTTTGTGGGAATGGATTGGCTCGATACCCCAGATACCTTTGACTCAAGTTCTGCCTCCTCCCTCAAAGTTTTTGCCAGTTTTGCTAGAGAATGATTTCAAAATTGGCTTGGGTTCTCAATCAGCATCTATCTACCAGTCAGTAGCCGTTACATTACTGCGCGTTCTGCTAGGCATGGTAGTAGCTTTTACTGGATCGATTATTTGCGGACTACTCATCAGCTTATCGAAATGGTCGGAGCTGTTCATTTTGCCCATTTTAGGATTGATTGCCCCGATCGCGCCCATTGCTTGGGTTCCTCTGGCGCTCGTCATTTTCGGTGTGAGCAATCTGACAGCAGTATTTATCGTATTTATGGGGGTTTTTTTTACTTTAACCATTGCAACAGTAGCAGAGATCGAGCGGATTCCAGAAAATCTTCTGATGACTGCTAAGAACTTAGGAGGAAATGATATCAGATGTTGGCAAATGGTAATCGTTCCCGCAGTTATACCAGGCGTTTTCACTCTACTTCGTCTCAATTTTATCGCTGCTTGGATGGCTGTATTGGCAGCAGAAATGACTGGCTTACGCGATGGACTGGGTGCTGTTGTCATGACGGGGAGAAATCTTTTCAATAGTAATTTGATTCTTTTAGGTATTTGTATTATCGGAATAACTGGTTTTGCTATAGATCTGCTGTTATTGTGGTTGCAAAAAAAATTCTTTTGGTGGCAGGTGTAAGCCGATGATTGCAAGAGAGCGAGCGATTCTTTCCGGTCATAATCTATCGAAAAGCTTTAGCAAAGTACAGAAGCAAGAAACAGCCGTACTTGCCAATATAAATTTGGAGATTTATGCCGGAGATTTTGTCACCATTTTGGGGCAGTCTGGTGGTGGCAAGTCTACCCTACTCAAGATACTGGGAGGTTTTCTTAGCCCGACATCAGGAACGATTTCTTTTCACGGACAGCCTTTGAAAGGGATCGATCCAAAGATCGGCATGGTTTTTCAAGAAAATAATCTCTACCCTTGGCTGAATGTAGAGCAGAATATCGCTTTTGGTTTTAAAATTCGGGGTGAAAAATTGCCGAGCTATATTCAGAAAGTCAATGCAGCAATCGCACAAGTCAGTTTATCTCACGCCAGAAAGCTTTATCCCCATCAACTTTCTGGCGGCATGAAGCAAAGAGTGGCGATCGCTCGCTCTATCGCCGTTCAACCAGATATTCTCCTGCTCGATGAGCCATTTCAGCCCTTGACATTCAACTACGACGACGCTTACAAGATTTTCTCCTCTCAATTTGGGAGCAGACTTCTACAACAATGGTATTGGTGACGCACAACATTGAAGAAGCAATTCTTCTAGGACAAAAACTGATTGTCATTGGCGGTCAGCCTGGTAAGATTTTGGAGAGCGTTGATATATCTGCTTCCTGCTTTCGCCACCGCTATCACCCTGAATTTATACAATTAGAGCAATATCTGGAAGCTGCAATTGAAAAAGATCTCACTTTTAGAGAAGCTCAAAGGACTGCACATGAACTTAAGATTTTAAAAGCTAGCAACAACTAAAGGCAAAACATATACTATTAGTATAAATCATTGCTTGACTCTAGCTGGATACTGTGCCTTATGAATTTTTAAAATTGTTCTTGAGTTCAATTGCTTCACAATTGGCTGAGTCCTAATCCAGTTGAGAAAATTCAGCAGTTCCTCGTTGTTTTGGTAAACGTACTCCATCATAATGTTAAACTGCCCTGTTACCGAGGCAATATAACTAATATTTTTCATTTGGATCAATTTATCTAGCGTCTTCTCAAAAACTCTGGCTCTACGTCTAGTTCTATATAGGCAACGTTTTCATACTTAATTTTTCCAGTATTTATGAAAGCACTAATCGAAATCACATTTTCATCTAGCAATCTCTTAACTCGATATCTTATGGTTGTCTCTGGCACGTCTAGCTCTCTAGCAACGCTGCTGTAAAGCTGCCCGCCCATCACTTTGAAGCAACTCAATTATTTTTAAATCCAAAGCATCAATTTCAAATTCCTGAATTTCTTCAGGCAACTTACTCTTACTAAAATCATTCATAATTTACTTCTCTATACATAATTTTTGCAATTATCAACTATACTTTTTAACATCTCTTTAGTCTCGATTTCAAGCTATAATCTGAAAAACTGGTTTGATAAATTTTGTCAAATCTGAATTTTCCTATCTCGCCTATTCTCTATCTAACACTGTTGTTGCTATAATGAATTTTAGATCGGTGTCTATACCTGCTCAAAATGTTCCTTTTCTACTTAATCTCGATCGTACTGCACTATTGATTATTGATATGCAGAATGACTTTTGTCATCCTGCTGGATTTTCTGGAAATGAACTCGAATTCAATCTGACAGCGATTCAAAGTATCGTTCCAAACATACAAAAGCTTTTGGCATGGGCTAGAACAAATAGAGTATTAGTTGTCTATACAAAAGAAAGCCATCTACCAGACTTGTCTGACTTATCAGCTAGTAAGAAGTTACGATATGAGATTGCAGGTTCTCCTGTTGGCACAGTTGGTAAGATGGGTAGATATTTGGTACAAGGAGAATGGGGTTCGGAGGTTATCGATGAATTACAACCTTTAGACTCAGAAATTCAGATTAATAAACCCGCACACTCGGCATTTGTTAACACTGACTTAGAATCCACGCTGCACGCTTACGAGATCGCATATTTGTTAATTACAGGTGTAACAACAGAATGTTGCGTGTTAGGAACGTATCGCCATGCTAGCGATCTTGGCTTTTTCTGTCTGCTACTAGAAGATTGCTGTGCTGCTTTTGAGAAAAACGAGCATGAAGCTGCGATCGCAGTTGTTACAGCCGAAAACGGTGTTGTGGGATGGGTAGCGCATTCTAGTCAGCTTTTCCAAGCTTGTGAAACGTCACTCCAAATCTAACCTCGCTACTAACCTCTCCACAACTCTATTCGAGCGATTGCAATTGTTGGAGCAGAAAATCGAGTTAAGGCTAACAGGGCAACATGAAAAACGTCAGATTAGCGGTGAATGGAACTTTAATGCGCGGGTTAGAACTGAACGGTAACTTATTAACAGTTGGAGCAACCTTTATACGGGAAGCCATAACAGAAGCGACATACCGCTTGTGGTCGATTGGCGATCGCTATCCGGCAATGATTCGAGTCGCCACAGGTGGAGCCGCGATCGCTGTAGAAGTTTGGGACGTACCAGCAGCAGGGTTGAGCAAAATTCTCTGGCAAGAACCTCCTGGGCTATGCATTGGCAAAGTCCAGCTAGCAGATGGGGAGATAGTATTAGGAGTTTTAGGAGAAGCGATCGCCACTGAAGGGCAACAAGAAATTACTCAATGGGGCGGCTGGAGAGAATATTTGAAGAAGTCGGAAGTCGGAAGTCGGAAGTCGGAAGTGGAAAGCGATTATTAAGACTTCATTGTTGCTAAGCCTTGCAAGACGGCTGTGGTGGTGGCTGTCCAGCCGACGATTCCGCCTTGGGCGCGAATCATTTCTAGGGTGGCTTGTTTGAATTCGGGAAAGTAGCTGTCGGTGGCATCTTCGACAAGCAAGCATTCGTAGCCGCGATCGTTGGCTTCGCGCATGGTTGTTTGAACGCAAACTTCTGTTGTGACTCCGGTAATAATTAAGTTAGAAATATTTTTTTGTTGTAAGAGTTGTTCTAAATTAGTGCGATAAAAAGCGCCTTTTCCTGGTTTATTAATAATAAATTCTCCAGGTAGAGGGGCTAATTCCGGGACAATTGCATTGCCCGGTTCTCCTAAAACTAATATTCGTCCCATTGGTCCAAAATCACCAATTTTTAGTTTATTTTTGCCGCGATTTAACTTTGATACAGGACAGTCTGATAAGTCTGGCGCATGTCCTTCTTGGGTATGAAATATTGGCAAACGATAATCTCGAAATGCTTGTAATAACAGTTTGATATTTGGTACGATCGCCCGCAAGCGACTGACATCATTACCTAAAGCAGCCCCGAAACCTCCTGGTTCCAAAAAGTCTCGCTGCATATCAATAATCAACAGGGCAACACCATGAGGAGGAAAATTGTAGTCGTAGGGTTGGGCAAAAACCATATTGAAGTCGGAAGTCGGAAGTCAGAATTGTTATAATTTCTACATACATTTTAAGTACATGTATGGGTCGAGTTATTCCAACTACTGAGAGAACGAAGCAATTTGCTATTAAACTTATTAAATCTTGTAACTTTCTTAACGAAAAACCAGGAATTTATAGGACATTATCAAAACAACTCTTACGTTTCGGTACATCCATAGGTGCGAATATTAGAGAAAGTAGATCTGCACAATCAGATAAAGATTTTATACATAAACTAAAGATTGCTCTTAAAGAAGCAAGAGAATCGCAATATTGGATAGAAAATCTAATTGAATCAGGCATGGTTATACCAATAAGTTCAAGCTTTTATTACAAGAGACTGAAGAAATTATCAAAATCTTAGTCACTTCTATCAATAAACTCAAAAGCAAATAATTCTACCTTCTGACTTCTGACTTCTAATCGCCTGCCATGCGTTGACCAACGCTCGTGAGATCGACTTTAGCGATCGCGCTTTCATAGACGATTTTACCGCTGCTAATAACTAAAATTCGGTCTGCCAATGTTAACAATTCATCTAAATCTTCACTGACTAATAATACGGCAACACCGCGATTGCGAGCGGCAATAATTTGAGCGTGGATGTATTCCACTGCGGCAAAATCTAAGCCGAAGCAAGGGTTAGCAGCAATTAAAATTTGAATTTGGGGCGATGAGAGTTCCCTAGCAAGGACAGCACGCTGGACGTTACCGCCAGAAAGATGACCGATTGGGGTTTCTGGAGTAGGAGTTTTAATCGTAAAGCTGCTAATTAAGGTTTCGGCGGCTTGACGGATGGCACGTAGAACCAACAACCAATTCCATTTGGCTTGGGGAGGGCGATTGAAGGTTCTCAAAGCGAGATTTTCTGCTACGCTCATATGAGCGACGCAAGCATTGCGTAAGGGTTCTTCTGGTAGAGAAAAGATTTGGTGTCGTTCCATTTCGGTACGGGTAGCCCGATATGTTTCTCCATTGACTAAAATTGCTCCAGCAGTAGGCGATCGCTGTCCCATTAATACCTCAATTAATTCTCGCTGTCCGTTACCAGAAACTCCCGCAATACCAATAATTTCGCCTGCACGAACGGTGAAGCTACAATCGGTAATTGCTTCTAAACCATTATCGCGATCGGCGTGAATTTGCTTGACCTCTAACTTGGGAGTTACGGCAGTCTGGGCAGTTTTTTCTACCTGTCGCCGTTCTCGTTGTTCTCCCAGCATCATTTGGGCTAAATCCGCGACTGATAAATTTTTAACTAAACCGTGTCCGGCAAGTTTACCTCGCCGCAGAACGGTGACTTCATCCACAAACGACATGACTTCGCGAAATTTGTGGGTAATCAGCAACACGCTTAAATGTCCCAATGCAACCTCTTGTCGGATTAAGCCCAAAACTTCATCCGCTTCCCCTGGAGTCAAAACTGAAGTCGGTTCGTCCAGTATAAGAATGCGGTTTTTGAGGTAAAGTTGTTTGAGAATTTCTAACTTTTGCTTTTGTCCCGCTGCTAACTGCGCGATCGGGGTATTCAAGTCGATCTGGAAGGGCGCAGCTTGCATGAAAGCATCTAGCTGTTGATATTCGGCTTTCCAATTAATTAAGTTGCGACTTTCAGCACGGCACAATACAAGATTTTCCGCTACCGTCATTGCTGGCACGGAAGTAAAGTGTTGGTACACCATGCCAATCCTGCATTTCTGAGCATCGCGGGGACTAGAAATAGTCAGCGATTGCCCGTCAATCTGGATTTCGCCGCTATCGGCAGCATAAAAACCCATGATGCACTTTACCAGAGTGCTTTTACCCGCTCCATTTTCCCCCAGCAAGGCGTGAAACGTACCTGGTTTGAGTTGTAAAGAAACGCGATCGAGCGCCAAATTAGAACCAAACCGCTTCGTCATCTCAACTGCGGTTAATTCTGGAGGGTTGGTAATATCGATGGTGATATTTTCTACGATTGTTGTCATGTCTAGGAAATCGGGAGTGAAGTCGGAAGTCAGATTAGCGCCATCTTTGCGTGAGACAAAAAAATATTTGTAGTTTTTGCGTGCCAAGTATGAAAGATCCCCCCTAGCCCCCTTTAGAAAGGGGAGAATAAAGCCCTCTGTCTCCTTTAAGGAAAATGAGAGAACTAAAAGAGAGAACAAAGTCCCCCTTTTTAAGGGGGATTTAGGGGGATCTCGCCAGCAGAAAAGACACCGATCGCCTCAATCAAAGCCTGCGAGTCGGCAACCGCACCAAAAACACCTCCTTGCATCTTCACCATTTTTAACGCTGCCAAGTAATTGCCGTAGTCGGTTGCCCCCGTGCAATCTGACAGTAACAAACACTCGTAACCGCGATCGTTGGCTTCTCGCATTGTCGTGTGGACGCAGACATCAGTAGTAATTCCCGTGAGGATAATATTCTGAGTGCCCAAGCGACGCAGGACTAAATCGAGATCGGTAGCGTAGAAAGCACCTTTTCCAGGCTTATCGATGATGATTTCCCCAGGTAAGGGCGCGAGTTCGGGAATAATCTCCCAGCCTGGTTCCCCACGCACGAGAATTTTACCGCAAGGACCAGGATCGCCAATGCCTGCCCCAACTTGGCGCGATCGCCATTGTTTATTCTCCGGTAAGTCTGACAAGTCAGGGCGATGTCCTTCGCGGGTGTGAACGATGAGAAAACCACGCGATCTCATTTCTGCCAGTAACCGTTTGATGGGGGCGATCGGCACTCTCGTCAAAGATAAATCGTAACCCATTTTATCCACATAGCCACCGATGCCGCAAAAATCAGTTTGCATGTCAATGACAATTAGCACCGTGTTTTCAGGACGCAAATCACCATTGTAAGGATATTGATAAGGATCGGCAGCGACAAATAATCCCATTTTTAGCCTCCTTGTCCGCTGAGAATGCGGGGCAATTCCTCGCCTTTATAAGTGCGAGTCGGAGCGGGAAATCCACAGCTAGTACCGTCTTTATGCACGACTTCATTTTCCCAAGGCAAGCGATAGCAGCCATTGACAAGATCCTGCATGTATGTATACGGGCAATCTTGCGCCCCGCCTTTGACGGCGACATAACCCCGATGTCCGAATTGATAAATGTTGTTTTCCACTCCCCACAGCTTACGGGCTTCTCGGACTAAATTCGGTCGCACTTCGGCAGTAATAATTTCGTCGGGACGACTGCCACCCATAACTAAGGGCGTACCGTCAAAGTTAACGATCGTTGCCTCGCCCATCGAGTCAAACGTGCCATCGCTACCACACATACAAACTGAAGCAGTGTACATCAGGTTACAGAAAGCATTCGCCTGATTGGTAATCTGCCAGCTATGACGGATTGGGGCAGTATAGCCAGCCGTGCGTAACATAATCTCTGCACCTTTATAAGCACATTCCCGCGCCATTTCGGGAAACATCCCATCGTGACAAATAATTAAAGCGAGGGTGCTACCGTTTGGACCTTCACAGACAGGAATGCCGATATTGCCTGGTTCCCACGGTTCCACGGGAATCCAAGGATGCAATTTGCGATAGTAAAGTTTGAGTTCGCCCTTATCGTCAATAATGATGCCGCTATTGTAGGGGTTGCCGTGAGGATTGTATTCCATGATGGAGAAACAACCCCAAATTTTATGGTCGCGGCAGGCTTTGCGGAAAGCTGTCACTTCTGCCCCATCCAAACGACACATAATTTCTGGGTTAGTATCCATCGATAGCCCGTGCAAGGCATATTCGGGAAAGACAACGAGATCCATCGTTGGTAGATTGCGCCGCGCCTTTGCTACAAGTTGACAAATGCGATTGCACTGCGCCGCTAAGTCATCTGGAGTGACAACATTGGGAAGTTGAAGTTGTACCAATCCGAGAACAACTCCATCGGGAGATTTATTTAAACCGCCTAGTCCAGTCATAGGGTGTAGGGTGTGGGGTGTAGTGAGTGGTGAGTGGTGAGTGGTGTTTTACTTCCATCTGCTGTACGGACAGGTTTAGCAAATAGTTTGGCAACCAAAGCCAGAAATTTTTGGTCAAAACCCGCCCCTACGACTTACCTAATGCGCCTGGTGCGCCTGTGAGGGTGCGTTTGGGGGAACAGGTGATAATCATGATGAGTAAGGTGAAGATGTAGGGGGAAGCGTTGAATAGGTAGTAGTAGGAATCGATGCCGACGGATTGTAAGGCGGGACCAATCGCCTGTGCGCCGCCGAAAAGTAATGCTGCATACAGACATTGCATCGGTTGCCATCGGGCGAAAATGACGAGGGCGACTGCCATCAGTCCTTGTCCGCTAGAGATGCGTTCCGTCCAACTGCCAGGGTAGTAGAGGGAGAGATACGCGCCGCCAATTCCGGCGAGGAAGCTGCCTGCAACGATGCACAGCCAGCGCACGCGATGAATGGAGATTCCCATTGCTTTAGCGGCTTCGGGGGCATCGCCTACGGCACGGATGTATAAGCCCCAGCGAGTGGAGGCGAAAAACCACTGCATTACAGGGGCGATCGCCACTCCTATCAAAAACAAAGGACAAATTTTTAATGCCGATTGAATTTGCGGCGAAGTACTCCAACTACCAAAAGCGATCGCGGGTAGTTGGGGGGCGACGGGTTGAATAAAAGGTTTGCCGAAGAAGAAAGCTATACCACTGCCGAAGATAATCATCGCAATGCCTACGGCGACATCGTTAACTTTTGGTTGCTGGCACAACCAAGCATGGATCGTACCCAGTAATATTCCGGCACATCCGGCGACTAGTACGCCCAACCAAGGGGATTTGGTTAAGTAAGAGATGGCGTAGGCACTCATCGCCCCTGTTAATAGCGTGCCTTCCAAGCCCAAATTGATTTTGCCACTTTTTTCGGTAAGACATTCGCCCAGACTGACGAATAGGAAGGGGGCGCTACCCCGCAACGTTCCCGCTGCGATCGCTAGCGGTACTCCCCACCAACCCAATTCTGTCGTTGCCATCGAATTTCTCCTGAAAAACTCCTAGCTTGCCGTAAAGGGATTCGCTAAATAGCACTACCAGAAACACGATGCCTTGAAATACCAAAATTGTTGCATCGGGTAATTCTAACCGCCTTTGTAAGATCCCGCCGCTAGTTAAGATACCACCGAGTAATATTGCTACTAAAATCGCTGCTAAGGGATTGTTACGGGCAATAAAAGCAACGAGAATGCCGCTATAGCCGTAGTTGGCGTTGAGAGATTCATTCGCCCGTCCGTGAACGGCAGCGACTTCTACCATTCCTGCCAACCCCGCACAGGAACCAGCTAAAAAGCAAATTGCTAGGGTGAGTTTGCCTACGGGAAGTCCGGTGAGTTTGGCTGCCCTGACATTTCCCCCTGCGATACGGGCTGCCATGCCGAATGTCGTGCGTTGGATCAGGAAATAGGCGATCGTGCAGGCGATTAAACCGTAAATCAGCCCGTAATGAATCCGCGTTCCTGGTAAATCTCCTAGCATATTAACATTGGGAATCGGATAGCTGGAGGGTTTATTTAGGGAACTGGGATCGCGCATCGGTCCTCCTACTAGATGGTTGAGCAGGGCGATCGCGATATAGTTCATTAACAAACTGCTGATGGTTTCATTTACGCCTCGGTAATAGCGCAATGCCCCCACAATTCCAATCCACACGCCGCCGCAGACTATCCCAGCTACAACCATTGCAATCTGCGATCCTAGAGGTGGAACGTTTGTATAGAGGGCAAGGGCGATCGCCACTGCACCCAAGCCGCCGACGACGATCGCCCCTTCGTTACCGATAATGACCAATCCTAAGCGTGCGGGTAGCGCCGTACACAGAGAACTCAACATCAAGGGTGCAGCACGGATCAGGGCATTTTGGAAAGATTGCCACCTACCAAAAGCTGCTTGATAAATTGCCCCATACACCGCGATCGGATTTGCCCCGACTGCGGCACAGAATATTCCAAATAGAAACAAAGAAAAGAGAATGGCAGCGAGGGGAATGAAGACGGATTCCAACTTGCCCCGCCATGTATGAGTGTTCATAACTAACTCGCGACTCTACCGATTACGCCTTCTGCTAACCAATTCATCTTTTCTAGTTCGATCGCTGTTTGGGTGAAATCTTTGTTAGGCACGACAACTTTTCCCGTATTGTCTTTCAATCCTGCCCGATAGATCGTCATGTTGCCAGCCATAAATTTTTCCTTCACGGCATCTGCGTCTTTCTTTGCCTCGGCACTCACCACCGCACCATAGGGCGACATCTTTAAAAATCCATCCTTCAAGCCACCCCTTACCAAGTGCGGAATACCACCATTCATCAGCGTTTTCCCCGCCCGAATCATCTCTGCATAACGAGAGTAAACCTGCGCCCAGTTCCACTCTGCCCCCGTCAAATAACCTTTAGGTGCTAGCTTGGCTTGGTTGGCGTGGTAGCCGCTACAGAAAATTCCCCTTCTTTCTGCCGTTTCCATCACCACTTTCGGACTGTCTACATGGCAGGTAATGACATCAATATCCTGGTCTGCCATACTATTAGCTGCTTCTGCTTCCTTCACGGGTAACGCCCAATCACCCGTAAAGACAACCTGAGTCGTGATTTTGGGATTGATACTCCGCGCCCCCAAGTTAAAGCTGTTGATGTTACGTAGAACTTGCGGGATGGGTTTAGCCCCAATGAAGCCGAGTTTACCTGTTTTAGAAGTATGGGCAGCTACAACTCCTACTACGTACTGTGCTTCATCGATGTAGCCGAAGTAACTACCGACATTTTTGGGATGTTTGTCTTCTTGGTACAGTCCGCCACAGTGGAAAAATTGGACTTCTGGGTATTCCTGCGCGATTTTGAGGATGTGAGGGTCGAAATAGCCGAAGGAAGTGGGAAAGAGTACCGTTGCTCCTTCTTCTTCAATCATATTCCGCATTGTTTCTTCTACGGCGTTTGTCTCTGGGACGTTCGCTTCTTCGACGGTTTTCAACCATGTTAGTTTTGCCAATCCCTGTTTTCCTTCTGCATGGGCTTGGTTATAGCCGAAGTCATCTTTGGGACCGACGTAGATAAATCCCATCACGATGGGCTTGTCTTCTGTGTTGGAAGAAGCTTGGCTTTGGCTTGCTGACGTGCATCCAGTACCGAATTTAGTGGCAGCACCAAATGCTGTAGTTGCTAAAATACCGTGAATTACCTGACGGCGATTCAATTGAACGGGTTTGCTTGTACTCACTTACATTTATCTCCTCGGCAAAACTTGCAGTTAACCGCAAGTCTCCTTGTCACAGGTGGCATCAATATAAGCCAAATGTAAGCAGGAAATGCTGAGGCAGATGTGTAATAGTTAACAAATTTGCCAAGGAGCGTGAACTCTTCAAGCTAACAACACCCGCCCGAAGCGTTAAAGCCGCGATTTTGGGAACAATAATCCAATGAATAGAAAACTCTTGCTTGTGCATCCGTTATGGTCTTGGGTCTATTTAGCTGTGCCTCTCGCCAGGAAGCGATCGCACCTCAAGAAGCTTCACCCCCTGCTCCCAGCACCGTCCCAGTGGGAGAAACATATAGTAAATCGAGCGCGCTCGCGCTCTTGGGCTAGGATCTTCAGTAGAAACAGAAATTGAGTTGAGATGAAGGAGCGCAATGGCTGTATCTTCTGAAAATAGTACGCTTTCGAGCTGGTACGAACAAGATTTTGTTGCCTGGGCGAGTGGGCAAGCAATGCTGTTGAAACAGGGGCGATTTGAGGAGCTAGATTTAGAAAACTTAATTGAAGAGGTAGAGTCTTTGAGTCGGTCGGATAGACGAGCGGTCAAAAGTCAATTGATAAGAGTGTTGAAGCATTTATTAAAACTCAACTACCAATCCAATGCCTTCTACTATCTCAACAGTTGGCGCAGCAGCGTGGTGGAAGGACGTTCTCAAATTAAATTAATCGTGGAGGACTCCCCCAGTCTCAAGCCCTATTTGGCAGAAATTTTGGTGGACTGCTATCAAGAGGCGGTTCAACAAGCTAGTGCTGAAACTGGAATGCCTGCGACTAGTTTTCCTTCGGCGTGCGTATATTCCTTGGAGCAAGTGTTAGACCCGCATTTTTTCCCTCAATCTACTGACGAAACGGGTGCTTGAGGCAAAGGAAACAGTTTTGCGATCGCCTCTGGGTTGTTAAAGATCTAATGAGCGATGAGGTAGCGATTGAGGAGCTGTTCTTGCTGTAATCCACGGGTCAACAGTCACCGCGTACTACATATAATCTTCTCTTTCTACCCCAAATCCAACCAATTTTTAGCTTTACTTTTGCCCTCTGGTTCTAGGTGATGCTGTTTTACGCCTTGTTGCACCACCAGAAGATTTGCGTCTCGCAGAAGCAGTGGTAGAAGATCTGCCTTTTGTAGTTGGTGGGGCAGTAGTTTCTGGCTCTGGTTCGTCGGAGCGCTCTTGGGCAACAGGTGGGGGTGTTTGGGGTGAAGATTCAGGCTGCGACTTTTGTTGTGTCGTTGACTTAGAAGTAGTATTGCGTTTGGTTGCTGGCTTTAAGGTCTTCGAGGTCGCTTTGCCTTTGGGAGGAGATTTGGCAGTAGTTTCCGGCTCTACTGCCGGTTGTGGAGTCGTTTCTGGTTCTATGGTCGGCGCAGAGGATGTTTCAGGTGAGGCAACAGGCTGCGATCGCTGTTTTGTCTTCGCCCTTCTCGCAGTTTTGTTGTTCTTGGCTGGTTGGGAAGCCTTGGCGATTGTCTTAGCTTTTGAGCTGGATTGAGGAGGAGTGTCTGGTTCTACTGTTGGCTGTACAGTCGCTTCTAGTTGGGTGCTTGGTTGGGAAGATACAAGGCTTGGGGATTCTTCTAGTGTTTCAGGTTTTGGTGTTGCAGCTTCTTTTGATTGTTTCTTGACTTGGCGCTGTGTCGTTGTCTTGGTAGTTGATTTGCGCTCTTGGGGTGTCCGAGCAGAAGATTTACGTTTTGCGTTTGATTCGGAAGCATCCGAACTTTTGGTTGCTGGTATTTCTGAGCTGGGTGTTTCAGATGCGATCGCTTCTACTTCAACTGTCACTACGGCTTTTGTCTGTGCGGTGACGAGCGCGATCACCATTTGTTTTTTTTGGTCGTGCTGCTCGAATTCGGCTTGGAGGCTGGGTAATCCCATTTGTCTAGATAGTCGCCCAATTTGACTCGATCTTAGAAACCTTGCCTCCATCTGCGCGACTTCGCCAACTGTGTAGTAGTTGACTACCAGCACTCCCGCTCCTTGCGCTTCAGCCATGCCTCGGTAGTATTTACTTAAGCTAGGTATGTCAGCACTGATCGACTGCTTTAACTGTTGCAACTCATCCATCAAAAAATCTGCTCGATCCCAAAGAACTTTATTTAGATCTATCGTACTACCAATTTGAAAACGAGCCATCGCTTTTGACAATCTGCTCGAACCGACGATTTTCTAGAATGAAACTCAAAGTTCATGAACTTTGAGTTTCTAGATCAATTCATGATTTTCCTCACTTCACTTCACTTCCAATTATTTTCTACATATGAAGTAGAGATAGGCTAAGTTAGCAAAGAATGTTGTCAGTTTATCGAGATAATTCTTGGCAATCTCTTTCATCAACTTTTGGCAGAGATTGCGCAAATGAAGTCAGAGAGAGTGGTAAAAAAATCTGAATTAAAAGTGGCAAATTCTGAACTTGCTAGACAAATACAAAAGTAATTTTAACGGAGAAAGTATGAGTAGTGGTAGCTACAATTATTTATCCTGTACAGCAGATGAAAGTGCTTTAGAATTGCTGGAGAGTCGGGGTGACGTAGCGCAAATGCTCCAACGTCTGCCTCAACTCGAATACGCAACTCAAGCAGCCCAAGCAACAGAAAGCATCCTGAGAGAGCTAGGCAAGTTAAGCCAAGTTATTGCTGAGTCCGAACAAAAAATCAAAGAATCCGAACGGAGAATTAAGCTTACTAATGAGAGTGCAGTATGGTGAACACTTTTGTCCAAATGCCATTTCTTGTGAGTCAGCTTTCGGAGGGCGTTTCAAGGAGTTAATGGATGTTAACCATACCCCGCTCCCAGTAGTAAAAGCCAAAGTTTAATGGAAGTGTGGCAAGCAGTAGAAGACTGGGATAGCCGCGATTGGTCTGAACAACGAGTTAGAGAAGCGATCGCTAATTTTCAAAACAATAAATCATCCTCAGCTAGAGGTAAGGGCGATCGCTCGTGATGATGTTAGCCCGGTGGCGCGCCCTATTTGCTCGCTACTAACGATTACATGTTTTTTGACTGACGAGTGCGATCTTCCTGCCGCGCCACAACGAGTCGCCGTTGCTGCCGCTGGATCTTTCCCTCGGCTTCTAAGCGCTGGAGGATGGTGGTCACCGTCACCCGATTCGTCCCCAGCGTCTGAGCCAACTGCTGATGGGTCAGCGGCAGATCGAGCAAGCGACCGTTTTCCACGTCACGACCGAATTTTTGACTCAACCAGACTAGGAGCTGCCACAACTTACAAGACAGGGGATTGAGATGAACGATGCTCAGGAGTTCTTCGGTTTGCTGCTGCTGCTGAATGATGGCATCGGTGAAATGCGCTCGCTGATTGTAGGGACAGCAACTAATGACGACATCTGTGAGGCAGTGGAGTTCGTAAGGTTGCACTCGTGATAGTCCATGACCGACGACATCTCCCACTCCCCAGTAACCCAAGCAAACTAGCTCGCCTTCATCTGTCCAAGTCATGCTACAAACGACACCTGATTCGATCCGCCATAAAACTTCGCCCTGTTCTGGGAGTTGCGCGCGACGGACAAATTGCTGTTTGAGCGCTGGCTGTGCCATTCCAGCGCTCCGATCTAACTGTTGCATGTCACTCTACCGATTGAGCAATGGATTGACTAACTAGCCCAATTAGAACCGCTAAATACACGAGTCCGACATCCAGAAGGCAACAAATATGCAGGTTTTGATTCATCACTTTATACCAATAATATACCAACAGAATATTATAGAAAATTTATATTTTCTCAACTCATGCAAGTGGCTGGAATGAGTTGCAACTAAACTCTATCTAAAGGTAGAGCCACAACAACTTCCGTATCCCAAAACACGCTCGCCGATGAAAAAATCTGTCTCAAACGCCAACTGCTCGATTCCTGAACTTTTCTCAACCTTGCCCAATTGACGAACGATGGCACTTGTACTGATACTGAATTGACTAGATTTTCATTCGTTTGGAGCATAAATGTGACGACACCGGAGAGCGGGCTGGAATTTATTGCTGGCGGCGAGCGAGAAATCAGGACGGGCAAACGTGGTGATGTATTAGCTCGATTTATCTGGGGGATGACGATGAATTGTCCCAACAGAAGGCTCAAAAATTGAGGGCGGTTTTTTTTGGGGGTGCAATGCGGCAGAAGTTCAGACAAAAGACGAGATTGACAGCAGATGAAGCGAAAGACTACCGATTAGAGCAACAACTACCACAAATCGTCGTCATGGAACTATGGTCTTTTGAACAAGTGACGCAAGCGGTTCAAATCTTGTGGCAGGGACAACCGCTAGTCTTGAACTTGACTCAGTTGGATGTAGAGTTAGCACAGCGAGCGGTGGACTTTGTAGCTGGGGCAACTTGCGCAATAGATGGACAGCAACAATATCTAGCACCAAGGCTGTTTCTGTTTGCACCCCAAGACGTTGAATTAGCAAATGCGGTCGATGAAACCGTCTAGCTGTAGAAGCATGAATTATGGCAGAATTTTGTTTCGGTAAGAGTATAGCAGGTGATTTTCGTTTTAGAAGTGAGTCGATGATGCAGCTTCAAGATATCCATCAGTTTTTTACCAGTCCCCCACCGATTTATCTTTGTCAGGAGCAAGCAGTTTGTTACATTCTATCGGTGTTGCTGGAGAGCGAATCTTACGGTACTGAGCTAATTGCACAGCTCGAAGGCGAATATGCCAACTATCGCCTCTCGGACACGATCCTACATGCTGCGTTAGAGTTTCTCGAATCGGAGGGCGCGGTCTGGAGTAGTTGGCACAAAGTCGAAGGGCGCGGACGACCGCGACGGGTGTATCGAATCAATTCCGCATGGCATGATGAAGCTAGAAAGTTAGCACAATTGTGGCGTGACTTTACCACTCAGCAGCAGCAAAAAAGGCTTAGCGTTGAGGTTTGCTCGCCAAAGCGAGCGGCACAATCGTAGTGACTGTTGCATCTGACACCGATGACAATGAGAATATAACTCCTGGTTTGTGAAGTAAAGTTTCCCAACCAACATCAAGGACTTGGGAAACTTCCGACTACATTTACCAATCGCTTATCGCTTCGTCACAAATCTAGGTAGACGGAACGATTTATCATTTTCATTGTTGCTACCAGCAAAGTAAGCCCAAGAGCCAATAGCGGCAGCCAAGAGCCAACCGAGGATTAATATAGCCACTGGGAGCGCGATTGAACTATCCATGTCATAACCTCCTGGAATTTGAGATTTGTCAAACTAGTCGTGCGCGCACAGCTCCTTCTTAACAAGGGGATCGAGAAGCGTCAACATTTCTTAAAGGAAAGCGCCCCATTTTTACTGATATATGTATGGCTCTCAGGAAGTTAACACTGCAATTGCAACTGGAGGATCGCCACAGGATGGTTGGGATTTTGCTTTGCAGTTGCACTTTGAGTTCTTGCTAGCGGTCCCAATTATGAAAAATCACTACTAGTCTGAATTTGACTCATGCACTTTTTGCCTGAGTAAGTTGCATGAATTGCTCTCGCAATTGGCTAGTCGCTGTGCCAGTAAAGTGTATTTTAATAACGAGCAAATTGTCATTGGCGTTTTGAGATAGTTACTAAGCCTGCCAGCTCCTTCAGTAAAAATGATGTAACATCAGATCGCCATCTTAATCGCAAAACTGATATAACATTATCTCAGAAATTTTGAGCATGAGATTGAGTTAATCGAAGAAGAAGAAAAAACCATGCAAGCCAACTTAATCCTTTCTATTGAGACGAATGCCGGAGGAGTGGCTAAAAGTACTATTTCTTATAATCTTGCCTATGAAATAGCAGTTCGTGGTTATTCAGTAGCCTTACTAGACATCGATCCCAATGAGTCATTGACATTGTTCTGTGGGTTGGAGAAAGTTGCAGCTCCAGGAACAATGGCTGATGTCTACGATTCAGAATTCAAAGGAGACTGGCCTTTGAGCGCTGCTTGGCAGAGTAAGATTGACAAAATCCAAGTTTGTAGGGGTGGTAAACAATTGCACCAAACAATTCGGACAATCGCTAAAGATTTGCGCGGGGCTTATCTCCTATCAGACCGCCTCAGCGATTACCCTTTACCACATGACTTTGTGATTATCGATTGTCCTGCAACTCTAGAACCTTTGCCACTGACGGCACTAGCAGCTTCTACTCACGTACTCATTCCCATTCAACCGGAGTACAAAGCTTCTCAGGGTGCTGCGGCGATGATTGAGTGGTACTACTACAACTGCAAGCAACTGCGGTTAAGACCAACTCCCAAAATTTTAGGGATGGTGCCGACTCGGTGGAAAAGTGATTGGGGAGCGCACAGAAGTATTGTTGAAGAACTGCCGATTGTTTGTCAAAATTTAGGAATTCAGTATTTTAACCCGATTCGCGAATCTGCTGACATCTTAAATGCTTCCGGTCGGGGATTGCCTCTAGGAATATACCGACCAGGAAAAGGAGCAAGAGAAGATTTTCAGCCGATTGTGAATGCATTAATTCAAGAACTGAAAGAGATCAGAGGTCAATAAATGTCAAAGTCAAGCAAGCCAAGCGTGCTTGGGATGTTTGCCGGAGCAGCTGGCTCACAGCAAGTTTTTGAGCTAGAAGAACGGATAGAAGCACTGCAAGCCGAGACTACTAGATTGAAAGCCGAGCAAACGAGGAGTGAATTTGCTCAAGCAGAAAGCACTCAGCTGAATCAAACTATTGAAGAGTTAAGAGAGCAACTCAAGGCATCTGGGATTTCTCAAGTCCACTTTAATCAAGTTAAACCCAACCCGAAACAAGCAAGGCAGACATTTACGCCAGACAGCATTCATAGCATGGCTGTGTCAATTCGAGAAGAAGGGCAACAAGAGCCAATTATCCTACTACCAGGAAATCTCATCTTCGACGGCGAACGGAGGTGGAGGGCGGTTGCAGAATACTTGCAACCGGAAATTGACACACTGGATGCAGTCATGCTGCCGAAGGAACTTTCAGAAGAAGAATTGCATGCACGCACGCTATTAACTAGCTTGCATCGAGAAAATCTGAATGAGCTAGATTTAGCTGAGGGATTGATTCAGCAGGCTAAGTTGGGGTTAAAGATCGAGCAGGAAGAGGTAGTTAAAGCTCTCAGGAGAGCGATCGCTAGACTAAATGCGAAAAAACTACTACCCAGATTAACTCAACTAGTCAGTGCAACTAGAGAAGAGCAGCTAGAAGGCATCGAGGATTTTGATTTAGATGAGACCGAGCAGAATGTATTTCTACTCTTACTGCGTTTTCAGCAAAATCCGGCATCTGTGGATGCCAACGTCTTCCCCTGCTTACGACTGTCGCTAGACTTGAAGACAGCGATTTGGAAGTTGGGACTGGGTGCTAACCATGCTCGTTCTCTTCAACAGCTAAACGCCAAAAACTTAGCAATTGAGGAAACTGTTGCCGAACAAATTCGACAAGAAGCAATAACAAGAGTTTTACAAGAAAGACTGACAATAGCAAAAACCCGTTCTCTAGTTACCAAAATTATTGCTGAACGTAATCCTGAAAAGAAAGCTGAGCCAAATCGTCAGATTAGTTCTTTAATTGATGATGTCTTAGCAACAAAGCTCGATCGCGTTCAGCCGAAGCAACTAAGAAACTTACTTTCTGCTTTAGAAGCTAAGGCTAGAGAAATTCGGGAAAAGCTGGGAAACGTTATTGATTGACAAATCAACAATTTGCCACTTGAGCTAGACCTCAAAGTGGTAAAAGAAGAAGAAAAGTTGAAATCTAAATAGTCTAGCTCGATCTATGCGATCAAAAAAGGTTTTTATGAGAGAATACACAGTTCGGGCGCACGAGCGCACGATCCACACCCGTTTATATAAATTCATCTGTCAGCAGTGCGGTCAACCGACAGAACGAGAGACATATGGTTCAAGACCACTTTACTCTGAAAGCTACCGTCCACCAGGCTTGCGAGCAATTGAAGATCCAAAGTATAAAAAGAACAAGCCTAGACCCGTACTAGGCAAACGGGCTGAGGACAAAGCCAGGGTGTAACGGCGCTTGGTAAAGAGCAATGGAAGAAGTGGCGAAGGTTCATGACAAGCGCTTTCCGCCAACGGGCTCGCCAAGCTACTGTTGTGTTAGCAAGGAAAAATACTGTCAGTTTTCTACACGGACTATAACTGTTGGCAATTTCGAGTGTTGAGTGAGAGTGGGGAGGTATTTGGAGAGCAGCAAACTGATAAAACAGCGATAGATGCGGAAAGGGCGGCAAGAGAATGGGTAGCAGGTTGCTCATGCGATCGCGGCTAAGCTATTCGCAAAAAGTCCGAGAGCATTTCTGCTCTGCAAGCAACCCGTACAAGCGACCCATCATAGCAAAGAGCGGCTATCTAAAGAACGAGTGCGTGTAACCTCTAGCCGCGCTTGCTATCTTAGGTAAAGCAAATTCCCTCATCCCTGACAGCTCTATGATGGAAAAATACCGGAAACTAATCAAACGTCAACGTTTTGAAAAGAGTGAAGAAAGCGCTGATTCTGGTTTGCCAGCATCAACGCTAGCCCAAACCAATCAACCGATAAAGACTCCAGAAGCACCTGTTGGAGAGCAAGCGAGCGATGAAACAGTAGAAGTGCCAAGCTCGCCAGAGTACTGGGAACCTCTAAACGTATACCCATCGAACCCATCTACCTATTCTCAGTGGCAGCAAGAGTTGAGGGAGATTGAGCGGGAGCAGGCAAGTGATGTCTGGGAGTCTTGTCCCTACGACTAAAATGTTAGTAGTTCTAGCCTTACGGGAGTTTTAGAGCGATTACACAAGCGAGAGAACAACTTGGTTTGAGATTGTCCTGGCTGGAAAAAAATTTCGGGATTGAGCTTTTGTGGGAAACCATTCCGAATCTCCCATTCATCCGGTTGATTTTGAAGAAGTAGTCCTGACCAAACTTTGCCTGTATTCGGCATACTCAATCCTTAAACATTTATGTTTAATCTGATTGTGAGACAGCGATCGCGCATAAAGAAACCCAAACTCCAGATTGACTGTAGAAATCTTCCCGTTGTTCCAACTCAAACTCTCCCGACAGAACAGCTAGCCAAGTTTTGACCAATGGCATTTTCCGATCTGACTCTAGAGTGGTTGAAGAATGTATTTGTTCTACCAGCTCGACCAATGGTAAGCACCTAGTTGACGTACTCGTAAAACAATCGGCGATCGCGCTTATCCAAGTAGAAACATCTTCGTCATGGGCAACCTCAAGCGCTTTTTGTTTCTTTTCTTCATCCGACTGCGGTGAGGAGGCAGTAATTTCATAGTTGCGTTCCAACTGTTTGACCATTTCCAGCACGGCAGATTTATCTACTGGAGCTACGATAGAAGACTCCACCTGAAAGTTGGGTACGATGCGACGCTTGCGCTTTGGAGCGGGTTCGATCAAATCGCTCAAATCTATTGCCATTGACTGCCGCACTAAATCTGAAAAAAAACCATCAGAGACAACTGGGTCGCGGTAGGAATACTCCCAGTTTTCAATCGACACCTCAGCTCGTAATGCAAGTAGTTGTGCCACTTGAAGCATTGTCTCCCCAGCGACTTGCAATTGTATTGACTCTGGCAGTTGGGCGACGCATGTGTCAACCCGATCCAATAATGCTGTTAAATCGAGAGTTTCAGGGGTGAGCCTGGCAGCTTGTAGTTGAGACCAAAGAAGATTCAGTTGCTCGATTGCCATCATCTGCTGGGGGAGAATTGGTAAGGGTTAAGGTGAGCGGCATGGTAGGAGCAGGGACGCACGGGGCATTGAGCAATTGAGTGCTGCTGCTCACGGGCAAAGCGTTCAAATCCCGTTCGCCTCCCATGACCGTATTTTAAATAAAGCGCCTCCAGCAACTGAAACGCATACTCTTTGACTAAACGAGGAGGATATCCAAAAGTATGTTCCGGTCGAGTCATTGCTTTGGGAGCATTCCCCAGCCAGAGTTCGGCACAAATAGCATGAATGACGACTTCATCATTCGGCTGACGGGGTTTGTCCAGGTAAGTATGCAGCACCACGTATGGAATTTCTGGAACGGATACTACTACTTCGTCAATTGCAGCTCGGCGCCCAGCCACTCGCTGCCTGCCCTTACGGTAATACGAGCGCTTACTGTGGCAAGAATCTCCAGCCCAACAGCCATCGCCACTACAAGCAGCATCGTGAAGTTTTCGAGCTTCTGCTGGTGTGAGTAAGCTACATGCCCAGCATTTTTGATTTAACGGTCGCTCCATATATATAGATGTCAGCACTGCTTTTAACTAACGGCAAATTCCGTGAACTTTCGCATGAATGGTGATTGAAACCCCAGCACGAGATCTTCTTTGGGAACGCCAAGTTCGATGAGTTCGTTGGCAATGCCCACTTCTGTACCATCCTGCTGTATCCAAATTTTTCCATCTTTAATCTCAAGGTGTAAAACGCATCCATAAATGCGATGACTGCCATGCCAGCCAACATGAGCTAGAAGGTAACGATCGTTCTGTGGATCAAAAATTGTTTGCGCTTCAACTTCACCGCTAGCTGCTTGATGCCGAGCGTGTTGCCCAAGAAGCTGTTGAATATAGGTGCGGTACTGCTCTACTGCCATGTTTGAATCTCCTCAGTCTCTGGACTATAAACAATCAAATTGACTTGATATTGCCCAATTGCAGCTTCTACCAACTCAAGTGAAAAAAAGGTTTCGTAAACTTCCAAAGGAATTGCCAAGTACAAAATACGCTCTGGCTCCTGTTGCTGTAAGCCTAAGCGATAGGTGAGAAATTGCCCCAAAGCTACATAGAATTCAGAAATTCTAGAGGGAGCAAGGAAACTTTTAACTTCAACGGCAATCTTTCTGCCCTCTCTTTCGGCGGCAAGCAGTCTTTCTGCCCCCAGGTCAACAAACATTTCTACCCCACCAACTCGTAGGGAGTAGGGATCGTGAGTGATACTCCATCCTTGTCTCTCAAGGGCCACTCTAACAATAGCGTGAAAGGCATCTCTAGCCACTACTCTCCAAAAGCGAAGGGAAGGATTGCTTCATTTCATTATCTGCAAAAAACGGCATCTTTGGGAACAGTGATGCTAATATTCTGAGAATAATGAAAGAAAGATAAGTGAAGTTATCTTTACCTACTATGAGCCAGCTTTCCTCTGACGACTCGATTCTGCCCATCGTTATCCTTCCCCTTGACGGCGGACGACAGCAGGAGCAACTGAGATCGGAGCAGAAAGACACTCTGGCGGACTTGCGCCATTGGCAAATTGAAGAGTTTTTGCGGCAGACGGGGAAGGCACAGAATACGCAGCGCTCTTATCGACAGCAACTGAAAAAATTTGCCCGCTGGTGCAACAAGTCTTGGCTGGATGTAACCGCTAGCGATCTTGGTAAGTATCGCATCCAACTGAAGCAACAGGGGCTAAAGCCTACCTCGATCAACCACGCGCTCGACACTTTGCGCTCGTTTTACCAATGGCTGCGGCGCAGTAACGGTTTCCCAGTCAACCAACCTCTCCCGACTGATGCGATTGGCAAAGAACGGGTTGAAGAGCCACAAGCCCTGGACGTTGACAAGGATGACATGGCTGAGATTTGGCACTTCCTAGAGGGCGAGCGACCGACCTGCATTCGCGATCGGGCGATCGTGGCGATTCTCTCTCACGGGTTAAGGGCTTCTGAATTATCAGCCTTGGATGTCAAGCACTGGAATGGCAAGAGATTGCTCGTACATCGTTCCAAGGGGCAGAACGTCAGCGAAGTCCCTTTGAGCCGAGAGGCAAGACAGCACCTAGAAGCTTATTTGGAATGGCGGCGCTCTGTTGAGGGAATATTTACTCCCATGAGCGATCGCCCTATGTTTGTGCGCCAAGACCCCAAGCATTGCGGAGAGCGATTGGGATACAACGGACTCTACAAAATGGTGAAGAAAGTGGCGGCGAGCGCGACGGTGGAGGAGCTAAAACCGCACCATTTTCGGCATTCTTTTGGCAACACGATTACACGAGCGGGTGTCGATCCTCTCTACGGAAAGGAGTTGATGGGAATTAAGACGGATAAGGTCTACAGGCGCTATACGCAGGGATCGTTAAAAGCTGCCGCTGCCCAGGCTTACTTAAGGGCAATCGGTGAAGATGAAGGAGATGACCAAATCTAGTGGCAGATACCAAGACAAACGAGCCGCGATTATTGCCGCTGCGAAAACAGAGTCGCGATGCGATCAACAAGTATTTATCGAGTCGCTCTGAACAAGGTAGTATTGCAATAAATTTGAGAAATGCTATTAGTAGCGTTGAACTATAGGTACTACAACACCATCAGTAGTACTCGAGGAAATTTTTGCAGTCATGATGAGTTGTCAAGGGGTTGGAGGAAAATTTCAGGATTGAAATTCTCCAAGAATTATTTGATCTGGTTAGCCAGTGTGGAGAGATGAATCTGGTTCTAATGGATTGTGTTGATTTCCTTATGGGTTGATACCCTAGAGAGGAAGGCATAACGCAGAATCAGGGAGAGAGACGATGGAACGATCTCTTCGAGGACAAAAAACAATTTGTATTCCCATTGCATCAGTTGCTGCCTATGGAGAGATTGTGGAGGATCGCGCTCAGTTTCAGGAGTATCTGGATGAAACGATCCAACTTCATCGGGAACTGTTTCCACCGCAGATTCAAGATGGGTATCGTTTCTATGGAATGAGCTATTCTCGAAAGCAAAACCTGAAGTTGCGACGCGTTCAATTGCTCAGCAATAGAGAGGTGTATCAACTACGTCCAGACTTTATGATGCCGTATATGATTGGTCAGACCGACGCGGTAGAGAAGGCGCTATATCTGAGACGATATGGAGTTCCCTACGAAGCCTTGGCGTATGTTTTTGGGCGGGATGCAATGTACTGGTATCGGGCAGAGCAAAGCCTGGGAAAGTTTTCACTGGTGGGAACAACCGTGAAAGTTCCAGAGCAGATGCCAGTTGACTTAGTGGCGGATGAGAAGCACAGTTGGCTTTTGGGGGCACGAGTCTACTTGCCTACGACGGTGGCAAGGGAATGCATTCTGGGGGTTGATATTGTTCAAACTGCCAGTACGGAGGACTTAACCGAGGGGTATCGCTCCTTTCGTGATGAAGCGTTGAACCTGAGACTGGATTATCAACCCCAAACGGTCAATACCGATGGTTGGCAAGAAATGCAAACCGCCTGGAAGCAATTATTTCCTAGAATTACCATAGTGTTATGCTTTTTGCATAGTATCTTGGGCATCCAGCAGCATCTGCGTCGTAGCTGTAACCTGTTAAGGGTAATTCAAGACCAATTATGGCAGCTTTATCAATCCACTACCAAGCGGCAGTTTGCTCAACGGTTACGGCGACTGCTGGAGTGGGCGACCCCGCTACAGGTGCCATCTAATTTGGTGCGAGAGAAACTCCATAAACTCAAAGCCAAAGCCCCGCAATTTCAAATTGCCTATGCCTTTGCTGATGCCCATCGCACCAGTAATGCCCTCGACCGCTTGATGAACCATCAAGACCGTTACCTCTATTCCATGCAGTACTTTCATGGCACGTTTGAGTCAGCACATCTACAACTACGGGCAATGGCATTATTGTGGAATTTCCATCCCTACAGCCAACGTACCCAATCTGCCAATCCAAACCGGTCTTCTCCGTTTGGAGAACTTAATGGCTTTGTCTATCATCACAACTGGCTCCATAATCTGCTGATTGCTGGCTCTATGAATGGATATGTACCGCGTCGGGAGATTCTCAACAAAATCCATTAGAACCAGTCACATTCAACAGTCAATTTTCCCTTTGGTTTATCTGAAACATTTACCTGACGGGAAACTTGGGCATATTTATCATTAACATAGTCTTGCAACCAAGTTTCTGAAACTTGAGCAGACAGAGCAATGCCAGCCAGGGGAATTTTTTCAAGTAAAAGTCGCTCAATTAGTCCTTTAGTTTCTTAATTAATAACTTTCTTCGTTGGATTTTCTACAAACTGTCTTTGACGATTCTGACACTGATATTTAGGCTTTTTGTTATGAATCCTGCCATTTTTGACAGTGTGATGAGAATGACAACGCGGGCAAGTAGGTCTAAGAGCTGACATAAAAGCTGAAATAGTCAAAAAAGCTGAGTATTCTTACCTGAGAGAACTACTGTTTTACCACTTTGGCTCGGATTCAAAAGTTTTATAGACAAAAATCTTCTAGCTCTTAAATTGAATGCTTGTCAAAATCTAGGTCAATAAATAGAAGAAATCTAAGTTAGTAAGCTAACTTTCACTACATATTTCCCACTACCATCCAATGTAGATGCGCTCGTTCCGGGCTGCTTCAAAATCCCGGATCACCAAAAGTTGGGAAGAGCCCAAATAATTTGTTAACCGACACTTTATCGTCCTAGAGATCGGCTCATGTTCCGCAGACAGGGTAAGCAACACGCCATCCACTCTAAAGAACTTCTTTAGATTCTTTTTTGAAATCAGCTTTTACTTTTCACAAAGCTAAAAAACCTACTTGCTAAGGCAATTAGTGCAATGGAACCTGCTATGAAAATTAGAGTAAACTTAGCGGGTGTCAAAATTGCTTTGAAAGGCAGCAGAGCTTCGTTCCCTTTGAGGGCAACTAGCTGAATTATGTTTTCGGAAAGATCGACTGGGATAACTACAAACGCTGGTAGAGATAGCCAAACTCCAGCTTTGCCAAAAAACTTCAAAGCAAGACTTGCGAGGAGACATCCATACACTAATGGGTAAAGCGTATCTAAGAGTAGCGTCATCAAAAAGTGAGACTCTTTTTGTGCCTGAGACATGTTCGCTAGAAGAGCCTGGACTTCAGTGGTTAACACGACACTGTCGAGGATAGTGCCCCCAACTAATGGTGACCAGAGGGCGAATCCTATGGAAATCACCACAAGAACTACGAGAAGTACCAAAAGAACATCGATTCGTTTGATAAAATGCATAATTCATTGATTGACGGAATTTTTGATAAAGAATCTTTACAGACTAAGTTGAGATGCAAGACTCAGTAATCAAAAGCTTTTGCTTGGAAACGACTATTCAACTTACTTCGGGTTCGAGTAATTCGAGAAACTCAAGTAAGTTGTATCAATTGCCGTAAAGACCCTTGAGACAGTGGAGATGTTGTGAGTATTCACTTAGGGTCCACGCTGGTTTTCCCTGTGTCTTCAAGAATTCCTTCTCCTTTTACAAACCATGAGACACCAAACGCGAAGATTGCTGCTGATTCAAGCCAAAATAGTGGATCTATATTTTCGAGCCAATTCATAGCAGATTTTGGTAACAGCCCAACGATTGTAATTAAAACCATCGCTGCTAACATAGTGTAGCCACAGAGCCGGTAGACAAGATTTCGTTGGAGTTTTCGAGGTGTAGGCCGCTTGCTTGGTTCACTTTTCGTAAAAAGGAACAGAGAAATCAGTGCAAGCGAAATGAAGAAAGAAGCTGCAAATACAATGTGAACTCCTCCGATGAATTTTTCTATTGAGGAAGGAGATATAGGAGACGTTGGGAAGAGTGCAACACCGATTGCAGAGAACCCGGCGATATTAGAAGCGCGATTGTCGTGGTGGTCGTATCCTTTATAGCCCCAAAGAAATATACCGATAGCACACAAGGTTCCCACGAAAACGTCACGCATTCCCGTATGATAATAACCACTAATTGAGCTTTGAATATCAAGTTGGAACAGCAGCATGCCACCTAACGCCAAAACGAAGGGCAAGGCCATACCCAAGCATCCTATTGCCTTTCGTAACGTCAGAAAGGAAATAACCAAGTAATTGCCTGACTGATGATTCATGGTTCGCTCCAAGTAGGTAGTGGGAAATATGTAGTGAAAGTTAGCTTACTAACTTAGATTTCTTCTATTTATTGACCTAGATTTTGACAAGCATTCAATTTAAGAGCTAGAAGATTTTTGTCTATAAAACTTTTGAATCCGAGCCAAAGTGGTAAAACAGTAGTTCTCTCAGGTAAGAATACTCAGCTTTTTTGACTATTTCAGCTTTTATGTCAGCTCTTAGACCTACTTGCCCGCGTTGTCATTCTCATCACACTGTCAAAAATGGCAGGATTCATAACAAAAAGCCTAAATATCAGTGTCAGAATCGTCAAAGACAGTTTGTAGAAAATCCAACGAAGAAAGTTATTAATTAAGAAACTAAAGGACTAATTGAGCGACTTTTACTTGAAAAAATTCCCCTGGCTGGCATTGCTCTGTCTGCTCAAGTTTCAGAAACTTGGTTGCAAGACTATGTTAATGATAAATATGCCCAGGTTTCCCGTCAGGTAAATGTTTCAGATAAACCAAAGGGAAAATTGACTGTTGAATGTGATGAAGCTTGGTCATTTGTAGATTGCAAGGGAAATCAGCAATGGATATGGTTGGCAATGGATAGAAACACTAGAGAAATTGTGGGAGTTTTCGTTGGCGACCGGAGTAAACAAGGAGCCATAGGATTATGGAACTCTCTGCCATCCGTTTATCCGAGAGTTTTCGGGAGGAATCATTCCCCCCGAAACACTCGATGTCAGTGCGCCATTTGTTACACAGATTTTTGGGCATCCTATCAAAATGTTATCCCAAAAAAACGTCATCGAGCAGTCAAAAAAGAGAGTGGTAAAACTAACCATATTGAGCGGTTTAACAATACTATGCGTCAACGAATTTCTCGCCTAGCCAGAGACACTTTATCGTTTTTAAAAAAACTAGAAAATCATGTTGGTGCTATTTGGTATTTCATTCACTCCTACAACGCTTGCTTACAGGCTTGAACTACCTATCACTACATATTTACCACTACCAAACTTCGTACTGTCCAGATGATATGTTTTAAATATTAATACTCATCATAAAATCCTTTAATGGAAGTCCGGGTTCCAATACTGATAATTTTTCCCGAATGAGCTGTTTGAGTAAATCCGATCCGTATACTACAACTGGGTTGTATCGAATTGATGAAAGCACCCATGTTAAAGACCGTTGATAGAAGCGTATCTTGTCCTGCATCTGTTGGTCATATTGACTATAATCGCCCATTGCTACATGATTAGGATTTCCAGCATCATCATATTGTTTAAAGTTAGCCCATGAGTGCAGGAAGCTTGAATGGTAGATAATATACATCAATAGACTTTTAAGCTCTGATGAATCGTAGTTGGGTGATTGGTCTCCGGAGTAAAGACTTCGTTCTTTTAATTCAGCAAAAAGTTCGTCAACCTGAGTTGCATTTGCTTCAGTGCAAAGTTCATCTTTAAATGGTTGTAGTAAACCTTTCTCAACATAATTTTTCAGCAGTTCCCAATAGGCTGTTGCTGCAGGTGTAAAAAGGTCTCCGGGAATATCACGTGGCAAATCAGCGATTGGATTCCACATATAACTTAGTTTACTTAACTCATTTTTAATTACATCGACAATAGAACCCTGCGTTAGCATGGAGGCAATAGGGATGAAACCTGTAGAACCGATAATCTTTGGAACAGCTGACGAGTTGATAAACATCAGCCCTTCAAGATGAGGATCGATAAACGCCCGCACAGGATGATTGGGTGCGAGTCTTCTCTTTATAGCCATAACATATTGTTCAATATTAAAGTGACAACGGGCTAAATGAAGTTTTAGTTCTTGTGAAACAAATTCGGCCTGCAGGTAGGTATGCTTAGCATGTTGCCAGTGTTTTTGGCACGGTGTAATTTCATTGTCATCTATTTTAATCGAATGCAACTCGATACCATTTTGTTTATCAACAACAAGCCGACATTGAACAAAATCAGGAAAGTGCAAACCTGGCCTGATGTCATATTTTGCCAGATTGTGAGTAAGCTCATGTGTCCAGCCTTCTTGACCAGAGGATTCGCGAATCGCACCTGGATTGTACCCATTGAGCCGACGTTCCAAAAAGTAGCTGTCAGGAATATCAGTGGGTTCAACACTGCCAACCGCCAAATCCAAAGCCGTAGTAGGCATGGATGAAACAAGTGCTTCAATCTGATCGTGGTCACCATCTGAAGGGTATGATTGATCTGTAAGAAAATTATATTTTTCTAATAGGAAAAGGAATCTTTTTGAAGGTATTTCAGTCACCGGGAGAGGGAAATAAGCTGGTTTTCCAGGCAAATCATCCTTACTTCCATACAAATACTGAGTGCGTTCAACACGAACAATGGAGCCGAAATAATGAACTAATACACCAGACAATCCCAGTGATGCAAAATCATCTACATTATGTGAATCGGGAAGTCTTAAATCAAAGTGAGTATTGCCTGGATTGTAGGCAATTTCTTGATAATGATCATTTTCAGATTCATCTTGATCAAGCACTATGGCTGCTATATCGAGCCAAGGATAGGTGTTTGGATCCCATAGGCTACTGCAATCTATTGCCTTTTCCTCAATTGTTCTGAACTGGGCTTGCAAGACGTACTCTACTATGCCTCCGTCGGTAAATCGTTGGCGAAACTCATTTCTCAGGTAATTTTTTTCGCGAGTATCGCCCCGTTCTCTGGGTAATACCAGCCTAGGACCTATTTCAACATTTTTATCTAATAAACCGCCTTCCGTACTTTGATTAGGATTTAAAAGGCGAAAGCGGGCATAACGGGATTTCTTCTTGGAATCCACCCATTCATAACAAAGCTGTGTGTGATAGTACAATTCAGTAAATGAATCTGGATTGCGCAAGGCTGCTTCCACTGCATATCTTCTTAAACTGCCACTGGCAAGCATGTCACTTTTTTGATGAAAATCTGAACCAAAAAATTGATGATATAATCGGGCTGTTGGAAGTCCGAAAACTTCACCGGTATTAAGTACAAGATCCAGTAGTCCGGCCTTACTTAGGTCATCACCTATATTTCCAATTCTAATGGCTGAACCACGACCGTTTATAAGAGCGTCATCTTTTGCACCACCCACAATATTTGCATGACGAAAAATAACGTCATATTTTTTACCCGGTGTGAATAGCGAATGAGAGGGGACATCACTACTATTCAGTACCGTTAAGTTTCCCTTGACTATAATTCCGTCAGTATGCGTTCCACGTCCTCTTACTGCAAG